>JALOQD010000345.1 GCA_025453525.1 Myxococcota bacterium | reverse complement strand
GCCCCCTGGTCTTTTTGCGGGAAGAGCCATCAGCGTGGCCCCATAGAACCACTCGAGGAGCTTTATATGAAATGTTCAGGACGTGCGATGCAGGTTGGCTCGGCGATGCTCATGTTGGCTCTGTTTGCGCTTGGCAACGGCTGTGACGGGTCATCTTCTAACACTGCCGATTCCGAGAGCTCAAGCGGAAGCGGGCAGGACACAAACGGTACGGCCACCCTGGATACAGAGACGACATCCCAGGCCAACGATGACACCGTGGACAAAGGAACAGCGACGAGCCCCACGCAGGAGACTTGGATCGACGAGGCCCATGGGGTCGAGTGGCAGAACCCCTCGCGAGAGCAAACGAGCTTTTACCCAGGGGCCAAGGGCTACTGCGATGACCTCGTGCTCGCGGGCAAGGACGACTGGCGGCTGCCCACGGTGGACGAGGCGCGCACCCTGCTCGAGGGCGTCTCACCCACCATGGAGGGTGGCTTCTGTGCGGCCTCCGAGGAGTGCATCAACTGGATGAATTGCAGCGCCAACGCCAAGTACGAAGCGGCCTGCAAGGGCTGCTCCGACGTCAGCGGCAAGCACCTGACGCCGCAGGACTGCACCCGCGATATCGAGGCCGGGGAGTGCTACTGGAAGGAGGGGCTCGAAGGAGAGTGCCAAAGCTACTGGACCACCACCAAGACCGGCGTCCCGACCGGACGGTACTCCGTCAACTACGCCGTAGGGTTCGTTCAGGCCGTCGTGGAGTCGTCCTCGGGCAAGAACGCGCGCTGCGTTCGTGCTCTCTAAAAAAGGACGCGGATCGATCTGGGAAATCCGGCGGTCATGTTCGCGCGCTCGCTGTTTTCATTTCGATATCCCGATCAAGCTTTGGTGCGAGACACAAAAAGGGCCCCCAGAGGAGTCGCGGCTTAAAACAGGAGAGAATCGAATGGCCCTGCCGAGTGCCCTGTTAAGGTTTTTCGGTTTAAGGAAGGCTGCTATTTCGGAGGGTAGGTCAGAGCGTCGAGCAAAGCAGACGCCCCAGAGGAATCGATCTCAGCGACCGTGCTTAAGCTCGACTTGGCCAGCCTTAACGTTCGTTTTAACTTTCATGACGTTCTCCCTGAATTGGTTGTTTGATTGTGGGTCCCATCCCACGACGCGAGAGAATTACCGTTAGCACCTCATCCCGTCAATCGAAATTTGGGGGGGACCGGCGCAAAACAAACTGAGCGGTGTAAGAATCTCGCAATGGTGAAACCCCCTGGCCTTTGCGAGCCTGAGCTTAAAAAGTCGAACTTGGCAGGAACAACTCCATCCCTTCGTTTGTTTGAGCCTTGAAACCTAAAAAAGGGGTGAGAGACAAACAAGGAGGATGACCATGGATTCTGGGCTGAGGCAGAAGCTGCTTGCCTGTCTCACAGGCGCTGCCGTTGCGTTTGGATCTGGTGGCGTGGCGAGAGCCAGAGAGGTTCTTTCGGATATGCCGGTGCCGATCATCGATGAGCTTGTAGAGGAAGTCGAACAAGAAGGTTGGCGTGAGCGAGATCTGATTCGCCTCACTCAGGTATTGGCGAACGACCCGCGCGACAGCGTGCGACGCCGTGCGGTGGAGCTCTTGGGCTCCTTCGATCCAGAAGGGACATCCTCGTCCATGGAGGAGCTGTTGCTTGATCTATCGCAGGATCGCAGCGAGTTGGTGCGGGCGACCTGCGCTCAGACTCTGGTGTTTTGGTTGCATCGGCTAGGAGGTCTCTCCCGCGTCAAGTTGATTGCCGAATGGACTCTTTCTCCCCAACCACTCGTCCGCTTAACCATGGCCGAGACGTTGAACAGCAACGTGGAAGCACTCGGTGTGGCAGCAGCGCTCGCGACCTTGGCTAGGGACAAAGACTTCAGAGTTCGCGCTGCGGCAGCGAGGGCCTCTGGCAGGCGATTACAAGAGAATCCCAATGACTACACGGCGCTCCTTTCGACATTGTCGCAAGACGAACACGGAATCGTCCGTCGGGCTGCCAAGCGTGCGTGGGACGGACGGGACCGCTTTCCCGAGCTCGTTGATTTTCTATAGACTTGGCCTTCAGCTCATCCTGGCTAGGACCGCCCAGTCGAGCAGCACCGATGGATCACGGCACGTGCTTTGTCGCCGCGCTGTCCGGGCTGTGAGCGGTGCCGTCCACTGCCCCAAGATGAAAACATCTTCAAAGCTTGTATTTCGTCATTTGGAAATCCACAATTTAGATTGTGTACCTCGCCTACGACAAACCGGGCTTCTGCTTTTTGAGCCGACGCCGACACGACGCCCGACATTTCGGTGTGCGGTCGCGCTTCGTGCCGATGGCGAGCGCGCTGGTGCTGCTTTGCTCGCTGCTGTTGCCGACACCGCTCATAGCGCTTAACCCCAAGAAAGCCATCTCCCAATACACTCTGCGAACCTGGGGTGCCAGCGATGGCCTGCCTCAGATGTCCGTGCTTGACGTTTTCCAGAGTCGCGATGGGTACCTTTGGATCGCGACGCAGGAGGGAATCGCGCGGTTCGACGGCGTGCGGTTCACCGTGTTTGGCAAGAGCGATGACGAGCGGCTCTTGGGTGGCGCTGTGGTGCGGATAGCACAAACCTCCAATGGCGAGCTGTGGTTTGGCACAGAGTTGGGCGGGATAGTCAGATATCGGGAAAAGGACCAGGGCTTCGAGTGGTTCACGGCCAAGGACGGCTTGCCAAGCGATCATGTGCTGACGCTCGCGGCCGGGAGTGACGGGGCGCTGTGGATTGGTACCGACTCGGGGTTGGCTCGATACCAGGGCGGCGAGTTTCGGACCTTCGGAGTCGTCGACGGCTTGCCCCATGCGGAGATCACCGAGCTCGTGGTCGACAAAGCCGGGCTGTGGATAGGCACCAAAGAGGGCCTTGCGAGGCTCGAAGGGGGCAAAATCGAGCGGGTCGAAATCCCGAGTCTGCCCACGAAGACGAGCATCGAGGCGCTGCATTCGGGCATGGACGGAACCCTCTGGATCAGCGCAGTCGGACAGGGACTGATCGCCCTTCGAAACGGGCAGACTTCGACCTACGGCGTTGGGGAGGAGCTCAAGAACGACCGCATTGACGCTTTGGTCGAAGATAAGGACGGGGCGCTTTGGATCGGGACGGTCAAGAGTGGGTTGGTGCGCATGGCGGACGGCGAATTTTCGAGCTTTTCGGCGAAACAAGGGCTTGGAAACGATTGGGTCCTCGCGCTGACCCTGGACCAAGAAGGCAATCTCTGGGTGGGCACCCTGGGCGGCGGGTTGAGCTGCTTCGTCGATGCCAAGGTCACGCCATTCGGTCAGCCAGAGGGGCTGGACGACTCCCGAGATGTCCGAGTCATCATGCAGGACAGCGGCGACGATATGTGGATCGGCACTAACGTGGGATTGAGCCGCTTTCACTTTGGCAAAAGGGTGTCCTTTCATGGCGAAGAGCTTTTCGCAGGCAGGATGGTCACAGAAGCGCTCGAGGATTCGCGCGGCCGGCTTTGGTTTGGCACGTTCGACAACGGCCTATGGCGGCTGAGAAGAAACCAGTGGCGAGGTTTCAGCACCGAGAACTGTCTGTCCAGCATGCGGGTGAGCGGGCTTGCCGAGCGCGAAGACGGCACGATTTGGCTGGGTTCACCCGCGGGCGCCGTACAAATTCGCGACGACGAGTGCACGACGTTCGGCCTCGAAGAGGGGCTGCCGACCGAGAAGATCAGGTTCGCGGTCGAGGACAGCCGTGGCGTGCTTTGGGTCGGCACGTTCGGCCGCGGTTTGCTCCGCCTCAGAGATGGACAGGTGGAAGAGGTTCGCGTGCTCGGTACACAGTCCCAGGACAAGCGGGTCGTTCTATGCAGCCACGAGGACGCTGAAGGTACGCTCTGGTTTGGGACCAACGGTGGGCTTCTGCGTATCGGGAGCGACGGAGACGCGCGCTACCTCACCGAGATAGAAGGGCTCGGCTCATATACCGCCTTGTGCATCCTAGAGGACGACGCGAACAACCTCTGGATCAGCAGCAACGACGGCATTTTCAAGGTCAGCAAACAACAACTGGAAGAGCTTGTCGCAGGAAAGATCACACGGGTAGGCAGCGAGCGGTTCGACGCCGACGACGGCATGCGGGCCGCCGAGTGCATTGGTGGGACGATGCCTGCCTGCTGGCGAACCCGAGATGGCAGATTGTGGTTCGGCACGATCAATGGGGCCGCGATTATCGACCCCAAGTCAATGCCCCAAAACCGACTCCCGCCGCCGGTCGCGATTGAGCGCATCCTGTTCGACAACGCAAAGGCGACAGGCGAGCCTCGGCTACGAGCAGCAGCGGGCACCCGCACATTTGAATTCGACTACACCGCCCTCAGCTTCATCGGGTCGGAGCGGCTTGCGTTCAAATACCTTCTCGAGGGTTTCGATTCTGCTTGGGTGGATGCCGGAACTCGACGAGTTGCGTACTACACGTCGATTCCTCCGGGCGACTACACCTTCCGCGTGAAAGCGGCCAACACCGACGGCCTCTGGAACGATACCGGAGCAAGCGTTTCGTTCACGCTCGCGCCGCTGTTTCACCAGACCATCGCTTTCAAGGTCGCACTCGCAATGGCCTTGGTGCTCTTCGGACTCGCGTTGGCCAGCTTGCGCATTCGCCGGCTAAGACGGCGCGAAAAGAATCTGATGATGGCTGTCGAGGCGCACACGGCCGATCTGCGAAAGCTCACCGAGGAGCTCCGAGAGCTCGCTCTCATCGATCCCCTGACCGGGCTGCGCAACCGGCGCTTCTTGTTCGAGACCGTCCCGGTCATGTTCGAAAACCTCGCCGCCCAGCACCGCGAGATGGCGAGCCTGGGCACTGAGCGCCGCGCCAACTTGGGCAAAGAAGTATTCGCGGCCTTTTTGGTGGACATCGATTTCTTTAAAGAGGTCAATGATACCTATGGCCACGATGCCGGGGATCTGGTGCTCAAGAAACTGGCCAGCGTACTGCGTGGCTGCATTCGCGCCGACGACGTGCTCGTTCGCTGGGGCGGAGAGGAGTTTTTGATTATACTGCCGCACACGGATCGGAAATTTCCTGCCCCGCTTGGCGAGCGCATCAGGGCTGCTGTAGAGGCAACGCCATTCGAGCTTCCGAGCGGTGAAAGGATCCACAAGACCTGCTCGCTCGGCTACGCCACCTTCCCGTTCTTCGAGCGCAGCAGGCTCGACGTGGATCTGGATCAGCTGATCTCGCTGGCTGATTTTGCGCTTCGTCGCGCCAAAGAGACCGGCCGAAATCGCTGTCTGCGCGTTCGGTCAGGGCAGCGCGCTCCGATGAATCCCGATGAGCTGCTCAAGATAGTCACGAGTCCAACCACTGCCCTGGCCAGCGCTATCATTCGAATCGAATCCTGAGAGCTTGTGAAAAAATCTCCTCGGTCGCATTTCGGCCGAATCCGGGCGTTCGCTGTGTTGCTCCTCCTCGACGTATCGAAGGATACGCCTCGTCGTCGTGCCTTGCGACCGCACCGAATTCGGCTCGAACTGCTCGGTCGGAGATTCTTTCACAAGCTCTGACCCCTGCTGCTGGCTTCATAGCGTGTCGTCGGTTTTTTTTATTTCGCGGGTCAGCCTGATCCTGAAAGCCCATGGAAGAAATCGCGTGTGTGATCGGGAAGTGCAGGGGAGAGAACCGAGCGCCCCTCGAAAAACTTGATCTTGTC
>JALOQD010000067.1 GCA_025453525.1 Myxococcota bacterium | reverse complement strand
TGTGGCACCAGGGCCGCGAGGGTCGTCAGGGTCGTCGGCGCATAGGAGTACCGACGAGAGGTTCGTGAAAAGGGCTTGCCGGTGTCGACGTCCACGAGATCGCACGCCTGAATGAGGACGATCTTCATGACGCGACCTCATCTTCTAGTAAAGAGGAAAGGTAGGGCGCCACGGTCAACGGTTCTTCGTCGAACAGCTCGGGCATTGGGAGAGACCTATCGCCCAGGGGGAAGCCGAATTTCTCGTCGAGCTCCCGGCGCATGAGCGCATTGAGGGAGAAGTAGAGGTACGCCGACCTGAGGGTGCGCAGGTTGGCGCGGGCGTCGGTGGCGCGGCGCAGCACGCCCTTGTGGCTGAAGAACCGGCGGCGAACGTCCATGAGCCGTGCGCGCAGCTCCTCTGGTTCCATGCCTTTCGGCCTAAACACGATGTCGCCAAAATGCAGGCCCTTTTCCAGCCACCACTTGGGATAGAGCAATCGCCCCTCGGCAGCGACGCGTTCGTACAGCGGCGTACCGGGAAAGGGCTGCATGTGATTGAAGGCCGCGATGGAGAGCTTCTCCTCCAGGGCGAACTCCAAGGTGCGCTCGAAAAGCTCGGGAGTGTCATGGCCGTAGCCGAACACGAACGTGCCGTAGATCTTGATGCCGTGGTCCCGGATCTTGGCGATGCACTCGCGCATGCCGCCGTGCTGCAGGTTGAAGCTCTTCTTCATCGCCTTGAGGTTTTCCTCGCTCAAGGACTCGAAACCGATGAGGATCGTGTCGCAGCCGCTGCGCTGCATCGAGCGCAGAAGCTGCGGATCCTTGGCCACGTTGAGCGTGCCCTGACTAAACCAGCGCAGGTTGAGAGGCGAAAGGGCGTCGAACAGCTCCCTGGCCCGGTCGAAGTCCGCGACGACGTTGTCGTCCACGAGGAATACAAAGCGGTTGCCGGCCCGCTCGATCTCCTGCACCACGTCTTGATACGGCCGCGGGTTGTAGCTGCGCTCGAAGAACGCGGTGATCGAGCAGAAGTCGCAGGCGAACTTGCAGCCCCGGCCAGACTCCACCAGCGTCATCGGCAGGTACTTCTTCCCGGCGAGGATGGCGCGATCGTTGATCCGCCCGCCGAGCCGTGGTCTCCCTGTGCCCTTGTACACGCGTCGAAGCTGCCCAGCCTGCGCATCCTCGAGCACCTGCGGCCACACGGCGTCGGTCTCGCCGATCACGATGGCGTCGGCATAGGCCACGCACTCCTGTGGCACCAGGGTGGCGTGGTAGCCGCCCATGACGACCTTCACTCCACGGCGGCGGTACTCCTGCGCGATCTGATAGGCCCGCATGGCGGTGTAGGTCTCCACGGTGATGGCCACCAAATCCGTGGCAGCATCGAAATCGATGGCTTCCATGCGGTCATCGTAGAAGGCGATCTCGTGGTGCGGCGGCGTCAGGTTGGCAAGGGCCAAGATGGATAAGGGCTCCATCTTCCACGATCCTACGAAGCTCCCCTGCTCGTGTCCCATGGCCGGTTGAATCAAGGTGATTTTCATATGCGCTGTCTCCTTAAAAAAATTTTGCCCATTAAAGAACGGCGATCTCCAAATGCGGTATGCCCCGCTCCACACCCTGCGCGAGCGCCGCGTCCTCTGGGTAGTACGCGAGATAGACCAGGCTGCGGTACACGAGCGGCGAAAAAGCCTCGACTGTCGGTCGAAGCAATGGATGGCCCTCGCAAAAGCCGAGGGTGAGATAGGCGTAATCCCTTCCGGCAGTGGACTCGATGGCACTTCTGAGTAAAGCCG
Source organism: Myxococcota bacterium (assembly GCA_025453525.1). Classification (GTDB taxonomy): domain Bacteria; phylum Myxococcota_A; class Polyangia; order JAAYKL01; family JAAYKL01; genus JALOQD01. The sequence goes on along the minus strand of JALOQD010000067.1, from coordinate 17,173 downwards.
AAAAGATCGCCGCATCGTCGTCGTCTATCGCCACATGGGAAACGTACGCGTGCGCAAACGGCTGTCCGGGCCGAGGGAAACGGGGCAGTCCGGTCAGTGGCCGTAGGCCGTTGAGCAGGGGACGTGCGTAGCGAAGACCGCCCGAATAGCCACGTACGACGCTCTGCTTGAAGGAGCTCTGATCCCACACAGCGAGCACTCCCCTGATCCCGCCGTCGGCGATCGCCAGGTAAAAATCATCGATCGCCAGCCCGCGCACCACCTCGGGTCTTTTCAACATTTGCTCGGTCCAGTAAGGCGCGAACTGGGTGCGGCAAAGGTTGCGTTGCAAGCAGTCCACGACATCTGGAAGATCGTCGAGCCCGGCTTTCCGCAGCTCAAGACCAGGGATCTCGAGCGGCTTGGGACGGCGCGACAGGGGAATCACGAGGGTCGAGAGCTCACCGCGGAGCTCGTAGTGAGGTTTGTCCTTCCAGTTGGCCTCCAATACCCTTCTGGCCAAAAGATTGTCCGCGACGATGGTCGTGACGTACAGCTTGCAATCGCCGCGGTCGTGCAGCCTTCGAAGCTCGCGAAAGCCAGCTCTCACCACACTGACGCCCCGAGCAGTGCGGTCGATCCGCAACTGGCTGAGATAGCCGATCTGCTCGACCTTGCCGTTGCACCACACCTGGCGCGACGCCCTCGTACCGATCCCGACGACACGGCCATTCTGACGGGCGATCAAGGTCTGGTGATGCTCGCCCTCCACGCCGCTTCCGAGAAAGAAGCTCGGCTCGCGCTCCAGGGACAGGCTGATCCGACCCTCCATGGGGTTGTCCCGCAGCAAGCGCCGCATCTCGGCATCATCGGCAGGGCCGGCGAGACCGGTGGTGAGGCGTTGCTGTGTGGATGGGTCCGTCATGGCACGTCACTTCTCAGACAGCCCTGCGATCCACGGAAAGCAGCCGAGGGGCGCCGCGGTCTTGTTCGGTTCCGAGCTCCTCGCACTGGCTGTTGGTCGTGGGAGCTGCCGAAGACACGGGCATCTCGAACGCCCGGCTGCGATACAGGCGCGTCACATAGTTGCGATAGGTGATATTGCCCGCCAGTGTAATGGGGAAGTTGAGCCCGGATGCAAAGGCGCGGCTGAGCATGCTCTTGATTTTGAACGTCTCCTTGTACGCCCAGCGGAACCCCTCGTAGAGCGCCACTGGCGACATGTTCATGGGACGGTGCACGACGTGCATGGTGTCGTAATCGGCCCAGTCATAGGAGAGGATGCGCCCCTCCTGCTCCATGCGCTGGAACAGGCGAGTGCCAGGGTATGGCGTGTAGATCGAGTATCGCGGAATATCGATGCCGAGGTCTGTGACGCGCTGCACGGTCGTCGCGAAGATATCCGCGTTGTCGTGGTCGAAGCCAAAGACGAAGCAGCCTTGAATGGTAATGCCCGACTTGTGCAGAATGCGCACCGTCTCCTTGTAGTCGTCGCTCTTGTTGAACCCCTTGTAGATCTGCTTGAGGCTCGACTGCTCGGTGGATTCGAACCCAATGAGCAGGTAGTTGCAGCCCGCCTTGACGAGCAGGTCCATGAGCTCTGGATCATCGGTGACTCGCGTGGTGGCGAGCCCTCCCCACTTCTTTTTGAGGGGGATCATCGCTGTGAGCAGCTCCTTGGCCCAGGCCACGTCGTCAAACGGGCTCACGTCGCTCACTGCAAAGCGCTTGCCCGGAACCAGCTTGATGTCGCGAATGATGTCGGCCACCGGGCGGCGCTGAAATTTCTTCCACACCGCCGGCACAGTGCAAAAATCGCAAGCATGCACGCAGCCGCGGGTGAACTGCACGGTGTAGGGCAGCATGTAACCGCTCTTGCGCAGGAGATCCCAACGGGGAGTGGGCAACCCAGGAACAAAAGCGTCTTGGGGAGAGTCGTCGTCGTAGCGCGCGGCGAGCTTGCCCTGACGCAGGTCGGCGATGAGCTGCGGCCATGTGCGCTCGGCCATGCCCACCACGATGCTATCGGCGAACTGCGCCGCCTCTTGCGGGCAGATGGAGACGTGCACGCCGCCGAGCACGACCTTGATGCCGCGGAAGCGGAAGTGGTCGGCCAGGGCATAGGCTCGCCGGGCTGTGCCGGTCATGACGCTGATGCCCACGAGATCGGCGGGGAAATCGAGGGGAACGAGATCCACGCTCTCATCGACCAGCTTGTATTCGATGTCTGGATCCTCTCCGGTGAGCGCCGCGAGGGTGGTGAGCGTCAGTGGCGCTTCTCGGCACGAGCGGACGTGCGGGCCGATATAGAGCTTATGCATGTGGGCATCGGGAGTAATGAGAAGAATCTTCATCGCGCTTGCTCCTTAGATTAGTGCGCGCTCGAGCTCGATCGCCCGTGCATCGGGAAAGGCCTCTCCGGCGATTCCGTGGAGATCGAGTAGCGAAGGTTTGAGGCTACCGGCGCGGCGGCCTTGGTCTATTGCGGTTCTGGAAAAGGTCGCGCAGCCGTTTTGCACCCGAGCTGCTTGCAGCGGGCCGAGCTGTGCGAGCTTGCGGCAGTAGTCGTAGTGATGGCTGTTCCGTAGCTCCCGCTCCAAGATCGCCACGGCCCGGGCAATGACCGACTCCTCGGCGTCGGTGTCGACAAAAAGGCGGTAGTGCGGGATCGGGTGTTCGGTGGGGCTGAGCACTGCAAAGCGATCGCTGAGGCTGCATTCGGTTCGAGCGCGAGCAAAGGCGTCTTCGACTTGCCTGGCCGAAAGCTTCTCCCCGAACCGGTCGGAGACGTTGTCCAGCTTGCCCTCGAACTGGATGAGGGGCGTGTTCAGGTACGTGCCCACGCAGCGGACAATGTCCTTGAGATGGTAGCGGTACAGCCCTCCGCCGGTCGTGAGCACCGGAGAGTAGCTCCCTCCTTGGCGCAGCTCGTCGGCCAGCAGCGGCAAGGCGCTCGGATGGTCGAGGTCGATGAACTCGAGGAAGTGACCGGCCACGGCCACCACCGACCCCGTGTGGCCGGCGATGGGAAAGGACACCACGCCCTCGGTGGCGAGCAGACCCTTGGGCTGAAGTACGGTCGTCGGAAACCAACGGCGCAACGCTCCCACATGACTCTTTGCCCAGCCGTCGGTCCAGCAGGAGATGACCTTGAGCCGCGGCCAGATCCGCTCAAAACTGGGAGCCTGCCCGGACAACTCCACGGCGCTGCGCACCGTGGCGGCACGCGCTTTCGACAGCTCACCTAGCAGGGTGTCGAGGTTGGCCTCGAGGCTCTCCATGAGAAGGGACAGGAACGTGGGGCTCCACACAGAAATGAAGCCGAGATCCTCTGCCTCGAGCAGGTGCTTCAAGGTCGAAAGCCGCCATTGCTGGGTATCGCAAATGCGCCCCACCTCGGCAGGCACGGCCATCATCGTGTGCAAGGCCAAGCGCCGCAGGGGACCGAAGTACTCGGTGTCGTCGGAAAAGCCGATGGGCAAACCGCCGGTGGTGGTTTGGCGGCACGCCATGGCCGGAGAGATGGACCAGTAACTGGTCGTACCCTTGAGCCCGTCGAAAGAGGAGAACAGATTGAAAATCCAGGGGTTCGTGGCAGCCTCGAACTCCTCGAGGAGAGATCTCGTGTACGGGATGACCTTGTTGGTCAGGCTCGTCCCGCCCGACAACTCGACCATGGTGACCTGCCCGCTAGACAACACGGCCTTTTCCCCAGCGCAGATGCGCTCGATCCACGGTGCGAACTCCTCATAGCTGCGAATGGGAACGCGATCGCAAAACGAGCGGTAGGAATCGACCTTGTTCAAACCGTGGAGGTGTCCGAACTCGCTTCGCGCCCCTAGCCCGACGAGGCAGCGCAGTCTTGCTTCCTGAGCCTGCCGCGGCTTTCTTGCCGCATCGACGAACCGCTGCCAGGGCCTTTTTAGAGTGCTCACATAGGCATGGGCTATGGTTGAACGGACTGCGCGGTCAACCGCCTTTTTTCCCTTTTCGAAGAGCTGAGCCGAAGAACGCGGCGAAGCTGCTTTCGTGCGAGCCGTTGAAGATAGAAGACCCATTGAACGGGAGAAACAAGGCCGAGGCAGCACAGTTCGTCTCCTTGGATGTGACCGGGGTTGGCGCGAACGAAATAGTCGATATCCGGATAGCCGAGCCGTAATTCGTCATCGATGGGAGCGACGGTTTCCCGCAGCTTGCCCGGGCAGACTTCGTGTCGAATGAGGCCGCATTCTGACAGGTACTCCTGTCCGAATCGCTCCTGCCCCAAGACGTCGATGACGCGCTTTTCCCAGGCCGGCATCGGCTTGTCGTGGCGCGGCCAGTACACCGGGAAGTTGCGGCTCAGAAGCAGATAAGTCTTGTAGCCTTTGGAAATGAGGAACCAGTAGACCTTCGTAAAAGGATGGGCGAGCTTGCAGCGCACCATGAACTTGAGAAAGGCGGTCTGCAAGGCGGTCTGGCCCCAGTACTCCCGCGCCACGATGGTATCGCCGGAGTAAATGCAGTAGAAGCGCCGTCCGTCGACTTGGGCCGCATGGCAGAGCACCGTCGAAAAGCCGCGCAGAGCATTGTCCTGGTCGTCACGCATCAGAAACACATGGGATTTGGCCAACAGATCCGAGCGAAAGGTCTCTGGCGACGCCAGGGCATAATACCGGTCGTAGAGCTGCCACATGGCCTCGAGATCAGCCGTGGTTAAATTTTCTACTCTGACTACATATGAATAAAGACGACCTCTGCCAGAGCCTTCGGCATTGGGGGTTCTTTGCTTTTCCGTTGTGAGTGTTAATGTTTTCATATATTGGATAACCATCTCTTTGCAGAGCATTACTCGTGATTGCCGCCCAAAGGCTAATCATTTTTCGAGGCGGTTGTCAATGGCCATGCTGTATGGAACGGCGTTCAGAATGACTAAAATGGCCGTCCCGTCCGCTCTCTGACGAGACGAAGAGGCATGAGTTCAAAACCCAAAATAAATTCGGGTCCGAAGTTCGCTCTTGGTCGAACGGGTGGCGAAGAGACCGAAGAACCGAAGGAAAACGCCTCGGCCCGGGCTTTCCCCTGGGCCTTCTCAAAGAGGGCTGGAGCGCTCGCCCCTACCTCTTCTTGTCGCGCTTTTCTTGTTTGGGAGCCTGGTCCTCGGAAATGGGCTCCTCTTTGTAGGTGTGGCCGTCGAATTTGGCGATGAGGGGTTTGTTCTCGCCCTTGGTGAGGATGCCGCAGGGCCGCTTCCAGACGGAGTAGAGGTTCTTGAGGGTCTCCCTCGCATAGGCAGGGTCGAGATCCACACCGTCGTGCTGGTGCTCGAGCAGCAGGTCGCCTCGGTTCTCGTGGTTTGCGTCCGAGAGGCGGATGATCGGTTGACCGACGTTGGTGATCTGGGCCAAAAGCTTCTGTTTGACCTCGTTGAACTGCCGCGATTCGATTTCGTACCGTCGATGGTGCGGGTTGTAGCCAAACGCAAACAGCTTCTGCTCCCTGACAAAGTCGTAGGTGAAAAACTCGTCGATGAACGTAATGTCGTTGTGAATCTTGCGCACCTCGAACAGCTTCTTCATGCCCAGGCCAGCGGCTTTGTCCCACTTCTCGCGGGTCTTCATATCATCGCACTCGTCCCATTCCTTGCCGAACTGGCCCTTGTTCCAGCGTTCGAGGATATGGCGGTAGAGCTCCACGCCCAGCTTGTAAGGGTTGAGCCTCTTGCCGCTGGTCGCCGTGACCATGGAATTGTGGTCTGCGTAGTCGACGATCTCAGAGGCGTCGAGAGCCTTTTCAGTCATGATTTTGGAGTGCCAGAACGTGGCCCAGCCCTCGTTCATGATTTTGGTCTGGCCCTGGGGCGCGAAGTAATACGATTCTTCGCGGATGATCTCCATGACGCCGCGCTCCCAGGACTTGAGAGGCGCGTGCTCCATGAGAAAACCCAGCACGTCGCGAGTCGGTTCTACGGGGAATTTCTGGGCCTTGGTCGACTCGGCCTCGATGGCCTTGCGCTGCTGCTCGAGAAACGCCGGCGGGTTGATGTACTTGTCCATGTAGGCCTTGGCCCGCAGCCGCGGCACATCGCCAGGACCGAGCATTTTGTCGTCCTCTTCGCTGCGATTCTCCTTGCGGGCTAAGAAAAAGGCGCCCGGCGGGTTGTGCAGATCGATGAGGTTGTCGAGGGACAGGCACACGTCGATAAAGTTTTCCACACGCTCGGTGCCGTACTTGTCCATGTAGCCGCGGATGCGCGAGCCGTGGTTGGCCATCTCGTCGATCATCCGGCGGTTGGTATGCCCAAAAAAGGCGTTGTTCTTGAAGAAATCGCAGTGGGCGAACACATGGGCCATGACGAGCTTCTGGTCCACCAGAGAGTTGCCCTCGAGCAGGTAGGCCGTGCAAGGATCGTTGTTGATGACGAGCTCGTAAATCTTGGAAAGGCCGTACGTGCTCGATTTTTTGAGCCGCTCGTACTCCATGCCATAGCGCCAGTGTGGGTAGCGCGTCGGGAAGCCGCCGTACGAGGCAATTTCGTTCATCTCGTCGTAGTTGACGATTTCGAAGTAGGTCGTGAAATAGTCGAGACCAAAGCCCTTGGCGTAGACTTCAATCTCGGCCTGTATCTCCCGCAAGTACCTGGGCAACCCGCCTGCCCAACGTCTCCAGTGCCCTGGCATCTACTTGCCCTTTCCCAGGAAGTCCTTGATGGAGTCCATGATTCCGTCGCGGTCGGCGATCTCTGAGGTGATGACCTTATCGGTATCCCCAAACCTGCCGCGCACGTCCCTGATGAACTGTCCCGAGCCATAGGGACTGTGCACCTGGCCATAGCCGAACATGTTGGACACAGGCAGAAGTTTTTCCTCCAGCACCTCGAGGCTCTGCTTGGTGTCGTCTGCGGACCAATTGTCGCCGTCGGAAAAGTGGAACGTGTAGATGTTCCAGTCTGACACCGGATAGTCCCGCTCGAGGATCTCGTGGCAAAGCTTGTACGCCGAGGAGATCATCGTGCCGCCCGACTCCCGGGTGTGGAAGAAGGTGTCGCGATCGACTTCGCGAGCCACGGCGTCGTGGATGATGAACCGCGTGTCGAGGCCCTTGTACTGCGTGGTGAGCCATGCGTCGATCCAGAAGGACTCGATGCGCACGATCTCCTTTTGCTCTTCCCCCATGGAGCCAGAGACATCCATCATGTACACGATGACCGCGTTGGATTCCCGAAGCTCCTCGGTACGCCACGACCGGTATCGCTTGTCCTCGCGCACGGGAATGATAATCGGGCGTTCCGGGTTGTAGGTGCCAGCCGCGATCTGACGGCGCAGGGCCTGGCGATAGGTGCGCTTGAAGTGGCGCAGGGATTCTGGGCCTACGTTCTTGATACCCACGAAGCGGTCGCGAGTGGAGACGATGCGCTCCTTGCCCTTGTCCTCGAGGTGGGGCAGGCTGAGCTCTTCGCCCAAGATCTCGGCGAGCTCTTCAATCGTGACATCGATCTCGAGGACGTGAGCGCCTTCCTGATCGCCGGCCTCGCCTGCGCCGTCCTGACCATCGGATTGGGACAGAGGATCGCCGGGCTCTCCTTCCCCTTGGCCCACACCGCCCATCTGGCGGTCGCCGAAGCGGAACCGCGGGATGTCGACCTGGGGCACTGGAATGGAGACGGTCTTACCGCCCTCGCGCCCGAGCATCTCGCCTTTGGAAATGAACTTGCGCAGCTCCTGGCGCACGCGACCCTTGACGATTTGGCGAAAGCGCGCGTGGTCCTGGTGGATCTTGAGGCTCATTACCGGGCGTCTCCGCGGGCGAAGATGGAGGCGACGAAATTGAGAACGTCCGTGGCGCACACCTCACAGTAGCCGTACTTGGTCTTGAGGCGGTTTTTCACCACATCGATCTTCTCTTGCGTTTCGCGGTCGATGATCTGGCTCACCAGGCTGGAGAGCTTGATGGAGTCTTTCTGATCCTCGAACAGCTTCATCTCCAGGGCGCGGCGCAGGCGGTCGTTGGTGTCCCAACGGAACTCCTTCCCCTCCACGGCCAGTCCGCCGATGAAGTTCATGATCTCGCGACGGAAGTCGTCCTTGCGGCTCTCGGGGATGTCGATCTTCTCCTCGATGGAGCGCATGAGCCGCTCGTCCGGAGACTCGTCCTGACCGGTATAGCGGTTGCGGACCTTCTCCTTGAGAGTGTAGGCCTTGACGTTGTCGATATAGTTCATCGCCAGATTGTTGATGGCCTCCTCGTCAGCGGAGATCGCGCGCTGCACCTCGTTCTTGACCATCTCTTCGTACTCTTGTTTGACGACGCTGATGAGCTCCGCGTAGTGCTTGCGCTTCTCGGGATCCGTGACGAGGCTGTGGCTGCGAAGCCCCTTCTCGAGCTCGTTGAGCACCATGAACGGGTTCATGCAGCCTTCGGCTTCGGACACGAGCGCGTTGGAGATTTTGTCTTGCACATAGCGCGGCGAGATGCCTTCCATGCCCTCGCGCTCGCTCTCCTTGCGCAGCTCCTTGACGTTGTCTTGGGTGAACCCAGGCAGCATCTTGCCGTCGTAGAGCTTCATCTTCTGCAGCAGGGTCAGGCCTGCTTTCTTGGGATCCTCGAGGCGGGTCATCACCGCCCACATGGCTGCGACGTCGAGGGTGTGCGGCGCGATGTGCACGGCCGGCACTTTGGACTGCTCGAAATCCTTTTTATAGATTTTGACCTCTTCCGACACCTTGGTGATGTAGGGGATGTCGACCTTGATGGTGCGGTCGCGCAGAGCCTCCATGAATTCGTTGTTGAGAAGCTTCTTGTACTCTGCTTCATTGGTGTGGCCGATGATGACCTCATCGATTTCGGTCTGGGCGAACTTCTTGGGCTTGATCATGTGCTCTTGGCTTGCGCCGAGCAGGTCATAGAGGAAGGCCACGTCCAGCTTGAGCACTTCCACGAACTCGATGAGACCGCGGTTGGCGATGTTGAACTCGCCGTCGAAGTTGAAGGCGCGCGGATCCGAATCCGAGCCGTACTCGGCGATCTTGCGGTAGTTGATGTCACCAGTGAGCTCGGTGGAGTCCTGGTTCTTCTCGTCCTTGGGTTGGAACGTGCCGATGCCGACGCGATCCTGCTCGCTCATCACCATGCGGTGCACCTTGATGTGCTTTGTCAACGCCGCCCAATCGCCGCCGTAGCGCTTCATCGTGCTGTTGAACGTATGGCGGCAGGCTGGGCAGAGATCGCCTTCCACTTTGACCTTGAACTTTTCATTGCCCAGGCCCAGCTCGCGGATGGCCTTTTCGCGCCACTCGCGGGGGAGCAGCCGCAGAGGCTCCTCGTTCATCGGACACCGCAAGTTATTTTCCGGGGTGTCCTCGAAAATCCATTCATGGGTGTACAGAGCGCCCTTGGGTGTCTTGCTGTAGGCCTCGATGCCCTTTTTGAGCAAGCGCACGATGGTGCTCTTGGACGAGCCCACTGGGCCGTGGAGCAGCAGCACTCGCTTTTCAGGACCATAGGCCTCAGCCGCGGCTTTGAGGATATGGACAAACCGCATGAGGGGGATGTCCAAGCCGAAGATGGCATCCTTGCCGCCCACTTTGTCGTTCTCAAAAAAGCGGTACCGGACGATACGTTTTTTATTATCGATATATTCTTCAATACCCGCTTCAATGACCATGTCATAGGCGCGCTGGAAGGCCGTGCGAGTGACCTCGGGGTGCTCCCTGATGATACCCAGGTACTCCTCGAAGGTTCCCGACCAATTGAGCTCGCGATAGTTCGCGAGGTCCTGCATCCCAGAAACGCGCCTAATCAACTCGCTCGTGCCATGCTCGCTCATCGTGTGCCTCCGAAGATCGATGTTTTTACCCTGCCAGAGCAAGTGTAGGACTCTTGCCACACAGATCAAACTTGTTTGCCCCAAGTTTTGTTTCTCCATGATTGAGCGCTTTGGGTTTTCAACTCTGCTTGACATGCCCGTGCCGCTGGTGTAGGGCTTTGCGTCCGTCGACACGGAGGACTTAAATCGTGGCAAACCACAAGCAATCGAAGAAAAGAAGTCGTCAAACCATCGTTCGCAACGTTCGCAACCGCGCCATCCGGTCGCGCGTCCGTTCCTGCATCAAAGCGGTTCACGCCGCTGTCGAATCCGGGAATGCCGCAGAGGCGAGCGGCGCGATGCCCCTGGCCGTCAGGGCCATTGATCGCGCCGTGACAAAGGGCGTGTTCCATCGGAAGACCGCTTCCAGGACGATCTCCCGCCTGCATCACGCCGTGGCCAAGCTCAACCAGGGCTGAACCCGCGCGGCTTTTTTTTGGGCTAGCTCGACAAGCAGAGATCGAGCACGGCCTCCTCTAGGACTCGTTCTCCTGGTCGGCGAGCGGATTTCAGCTCGAGATCCATCTTGGCCAAGCGATACAGCGCCGCTTCTAGAACATTGCCGCGGAACTTTTGGCTCTGGGCCAGGATCTTCCTGACCGCGAACGGCGGCACCCCGAGCACTGCCGGCAGCTCGCGTTCGTCCGTGCGCAGGTGGAGGTGGATGCGCGCCAGGAGAAGATGCCGAACGTGACGGGCGATCATGGCGCTGATGAGGATCGGCTCCTCGCGCTGACTCACGAGAGACCCGAGCAGGCTCATGGCAGCCCCAGCTTGGCGATTGCCGATGGCGTCCACGAGCTCGAAGACCGAATGCTGACGAACGGTTTTGACGACCTGCGCCACCTCGGCCTCGTCCGCGGTGCCGTCCTTGCCGACAAAGAGGGAGAGGCGCTCGACCGCGTCGTCCAGAGCCGCGCGGTCGGGTCCAATGGCCACGGCCACGGCATCGATGGCCGCGCGCGTCAGGTTGGCGCCGCGCTGCACAGCCCTTTCTGCGATGAAATGGCTCACCTCTCGTTCGGTCAGAGCCGCCGCTTCGTGCACGATTTTCTTCTTATTCGCTCGGGCAAAAAGCCCGCGCCGCAGGTCGAACTTGTCTCCCACGAGCACCAACACCGTCGTCGGAGAGGGGCTCTCGAGGTAGGTCTCGAGGGGCTCGAGATCCTTGGCCACGAGCTTGTCCGCCTCTTCGACGATGAGCAGACGGTAGGGCGCGAGCATGGGGAGCTCCTGGGCCATGCTCGCAATATCGACACCCGACGACTCCTTGGCCTTGAGGCAGTGGATGTTGAGCTGGCCCATGGGGCCTCTGCCGACCACGAGCCTCAGCTGCGCGAGAAAGCGATCGACCATGAACCGCTCTGGACCGTGGACGAAATAGACCGGGTCGACAGAGCCCTCACACAGCTTGGGGATGAGTTCTTCGAGGTGCATGACAGGCGCACCTTAGCACGCCTGGAAGAGTGGCACGAACAGGGAAATCACTAGAACACGTTGTCAGCGACCTTCTTGCTTTCCTTGTCCTGGCGCTTGCGCTCGGCCTCTTGCTGCTGGCGCGCCCTTTCCTGCAAATCCTTCATCGACTTCTCCATCTCCGCCTGCTCCTTGGCAAAGCGCTTCTGGGAGTCGATCTCGGCTTGCGTTATGCCGCGCGTGGAGAACTCGCCCCGCGCCAGCTCGACGCCCTTGTTCTGAGCAACGATCATGTAGGTCTTATTGGCATCGAAGTCCGGACGGATGAGCTTGGTCTTGCCCGAGAGGGTTTGAGTGGTGCGATCCTGGGTGAACTGGGTGTAGGAATTGACGAAGCGTCGCTGGCCCTCGGACTTGCCGTTTGTCACATCATAAAAAACTATCTCGACTTCATAGTCGCCGAGTGGCCGTTTGAAAAACGCCATGGTTTCGAACTCCCAGGTGCCCTCGATGTTCTGACTCACGGTCTTGACCGAGTTATGGCGCAAAAAACTGACAAAGGCACCCTCGCTGGAGAAGCGCATGGGCGGCACCTTGGCCAGGATGACCACCTTGCCGGCAAAGGCCTTGTTGGCTCCGCCGGCAAAGGCCTCGGAGTCGAAGGTGAGAACGCACAAACCGAGGACCACCACCGTTAGGACCAGGAAGCGACAGCGGGCGTTGAGCATGGGTTACCTCCTATAAGAGCGACTCGGACGCTGGACCCCTCGGGCCGCCAATTTATGACTATAACCTCTCATCTGGCTCCAGCCTATCCCCCCTCCTCTTCTAGAAGCGGCTACCAACAGAAAACCCAATAGAAATCTGCACGATCCCCAATAACCTTTAAGGCATGGCGGGCGGTCGCAGTTAATTTGCCCGCGCAGCACCTGCCGTGGCATACTCGATTTGAATATGTAACTCATTGTAAGACAAGGACAAATCGGCAGAAATCATGAAGGAAATACTCGCGAGGGCCGCGCGGCTCGCCGGCAATGGACGCAAAAAAACCGACACAGGGCACCTGCTTCTCGCTCTGTCCTCGGGCAAGGACCTGGCCTCGAGCCTCCTGCGAGAACGCGGGGCAGCCACGGCCAAGATCAAGGAGTGTCTCGGGCGCCTTCCGGCCGAGGAAAAAGGCTCTGTCGACGCGGTGCTCTCTCGCGCTCGTCAGCTCGGAGCGCAGTGTCCATCGCCGAGGCTGTCGAGCTTGCTCTTGCTCGCTTCCATGGCGGTTCGAGACGGGGGAAGGGCTGCGGCTGCGCTCGAGGCCCTGGGCGTGGACGTCCCCGAGCTACAGACCCAAGCGCTGCGTCGCATCACCGGTCTCGACCGAAGCGGGACTTTGGTTTCGGTCAGTGCCGAGCGAGAGCAGCCCGTCCCAGCCCCTTTGTGTCCTCCTTCGCCGCCCCACCCCAACGTCGCAGCTCCGATTTTGGCAAAGGACGCCGCTACCCACACCCTCGCCTCCAGCGGCCGTCCGAGCGGCGCGTCTTCGCCCATTCCGGCCGGCCGTCTGCTGGATATGGGGCGCAGCCTCGAGAGCGCTCAACGCCGCACGCGCGCCATGCGGACGCCGGCCGGCGCGGCGATCGCCAGCGCTCCCGCTCTTGCGCAGCGAGCGCATCCTCCAAAGACGAACACGCGCCCGACCCTCGCCGAGCTCGAGCTCGACCCCAAGAAAGCCCCGCTGCTCAGCCGAGCCGGGCGAAACCTGACAAAGCTCGCCGCAGAGGGCGGGTTGAAGGGGCTCGTGGCTCGTCCAGAGGAGATCGAGCGCATCGTGGATGTGCTCAACAAACAGCGCCACAACTGCCCGTGTCTCGTGGGACCGGAAGGTGTGGGCAAGACCTCTCTCATCGCCGGGCTCGCCCATGCCTTGGCCCAAGGGGACCACGCGCCGAGGGCGGGCAACATCCTCGTGGAGCTGGGGCCTTCGGAACTGCTCCAAGCCTGTGGAGCACGGGGCAACGCCTTTGAGCTCACCGCGGCGCTGCAAAAGGAGTGCTCGGCTTCCAACAGGCGGGTCGTTATCGTCCTCGACGATTTGCATCTGTTTTACGGCTCTCCCGAAATAGCCGAGGTGTTTGCGCAGCTGCGCAGCGCGATCGGCCGTGGAGAGCTGAGCTGCGTCCTGGCCACCAGTGAACGGGAGTATCGGCGCCTTGTGGAGCCAGACGCTGCCTTTTCCCGAGGTCTCGTGCCCATCGAGGTCAGCGAGCCGAGCGAAGAGGTCAGCCTGGCCATCGTCGAGAGCGCGACGGTGTCCTTCGAGGCGCATCACGGCATTGCGTTCGACCAGAAAGCGCTGCATTGCGCCGTGCGCCTGTCGAGTCGCTACGTGGCTGGCGGCGCCATGCCCGAAAAGGCCTTGTCCTGCCTGGACCTCGCTGGCGGACGCGCTCGTCGCCTGGGCCGCGCCGAAGTATCGGCGATGGACATCGCGCAGGTGCTGTCCTCGCGCCTCGGCGTATCGGCCGAGCGGCTCGCGGCCTCGGACGCGGAACGGCTGTTGCGGCTCGAGGAGCTGCTCGGCGAGCGGATCATCGGCCACGAGCAGGTGCTCGCCGCCATCGGAGAGACCCTGCGCCGAAATGCCGCGGGCTTTGGCGGAAAACGGCCCATCGGCTCTTTCTTGCTCCTCGGCCCCACGGGCGTGGGCAAGACCGAGACCGCAAAGGCCTTGGCCGAGGTGCTGTTTCCAGGACCTGGGGCGTTCATTCGCCTGGACATGTCGGAATTCGCCGAAGCGCACAGCGCGGCCCGGCTCGTGGGTTCGCCTCCGGGCTACGTGGGACACGAGGACGGCGGGCAGCTCACCGAGGCTGTGCGAAAAAGGCCCTTCAGCTTGGTGCTGCTCGACGAAATCGAAAAAGCGCACCGGGACGTGCTGCAGCTTTTGCTTCAAGTGCTCGACGACGGTCGGCTCACCGACGGTAAGGGCCGCACCGTGCGATTCGACAATACCGTCATCATGATGACGAGCAACCTCGGACATCACGCCAGCGCCAGCAGACGGTCTGTTGGCTTTGACAGCCGCGGCGGGCGCTCCGAGCGGTCCTTGGCCGCCCAGGCGGTGCTCGAGGCTGCTCGGGCAATGCTCCCTTTGGAGCTCTGGAACAGAATCGACGAGCCACTGGCCTTCGAAAGCCTCACCGAGCCAGACGTGGTGCGCATCGCCGCCTTGCTCGTGCGCCACATCGCCCTGCAGCTCGAGGCCGAGCATGGGATCCACCTGCGAGTCGAGGGGTCTGCGCTGCAGGCGCTCATCGCCTCTGGTGGGTTCGACGCCGCATTGGGAGCGAGGCCCATGCGTCGAGCGGTCCAGCGCTTGGTGGAAGCGCCTCTTTCGAGGCTCGTGCTGTCGGGAAAGGCAGTCCGCGGCGACAGCGTCGTCCTGGCTGGAGATGGGCAAGAGGTGATCTTGGACTGTTCGGGTTGACCTGACAGGTAGGGCAAAAACGGCAGTCGTGCCCCCAGAAGTGCGAGAATTCGGACGTCCTTTTCTGCGTTGCTTTCCAAAATCCGGTCGATAAATCTCTCTTCTTTTCTATATTCTCAACGTGGTAAAGTGGCGAAGGCGTGGGTCCTTGCCCTGTGTTTCGAACCCTAGCCGAGGTCCTTGCCCTAGCGAGCGCCCTTTAAGGGCTCGGGCATGCACGAATCGGAGTTAGCACTATGAAAAAAAACACTGTTCTGCTGATCCTTGGGTTGGGACTGATTTGGAACGCGTGCGACGACAAAGGGTCTTCCACCGAGACCGAGACCAGCGACACGAGAATTGAAAACGAACCCTTGTCGGTCCTCACGCAGCTCGGCCCAGTGAGGGGCACCGTGGAGGGAGAGTCGCGGCGATTCCTCGGCATCCCCTATGCCGCTGCCCCGATTGGCGAGAACCGCTTTGCGCCGCCGCGGCCCGCTTCGCCTTGGACGCAGGAGCGAGACGCCACGGTCGCTGGCCCTGTCTGTCCCCAGGCCGACATGCTGTCCGAGGCCATCCTCGGTGAAGAAGACTGCCTCACTCTCAACATCTTCACGCCGGCCATGACCTCGCTCGAACCGCGCGCCGTGATGGTCTACTTTCACGGCGGCGTCTTTGTGCAAGGTTCGGGGTCTGATCCCATGTACGACGGAAGTGAGCTCGCCGCGCGAGGGGATGTGATTGTCGTCACGCTCAACTACCGCATCGGCGCCTTGGGATTTCTCTCCCACCCTGCCTTGGTCACTGAAAATGAAGATCATAAAGGCGCGGGCAACTACGGCATCATGGACCAGCAGCAGGCCTTGCGCTTTGTTCGCGACAACATCGAGGCGTTTGGGGGCAATCCGGAAAATATGACCCTTTTCGGCGAATCCGTGGGCGCGGTGAGCGCTGGGCTGCACCTTTTTGCTCCAGCCAGCCAAGGGCTCTTCAAGCGGATCGCGATGCAGAGCGGGTCGCCCTTTATCGTCACCTTGCGTTCGCAGCAGGAAGCCAATGCCGTCGGTCAGGCTCTTGCCGAGCAGCTCGGTTGCGCTTCAGACCTGGATCCTCTCGCCTGTCTGCGCTCCCTGAATCCCTCGGAATTCATCGAGGCCTATGAGAGCGCTGAGGAAGGTCCTGGGGGCATCTTCCTGCAGCCGGCCGACACCGACAAGACCTGGCATCCGACCTTGGACAGCGTCGTCTTTACTGAGGATCCGCTGCAGTCCCTCGCTTTGGGCAAGCTCCCGGATGTGGAGGTCCTTCTTGGCACGAACAAACAAGAAGGCACCATCTTCCTTTCTGGGCTCATGAACGCCGTCGAAGTCGCGGACGCTTCGCAGTACAGCGCCATGCTCAGCGCGCGATTCGGCAGCGCCGCTTCGGACATCGAATCACGCTATCCTCTTTCGAGCTTTGACAGCCCTGACAGCGCCGCGGCAGAGCTCATCGGGGACGCTTTCTTCGTCTGTCCAGCTCGACGCACGGCGCGGCTTTTGTCTCGGGCAGGCATCCCCACCTACTTGTACTCCTTCGAGCGCGGCGCAGACCCTCCGAACCTGCCGCAGCTCGGTGTGTGCCATGTGCTGGAGCTCATGTTCGTGTTCGGACACGACACCTCCATGGGAGCCATCGGGGAAAAGGGCCGGGCTCTGGCCAATGCCATGGGCGACTATTGGTCCAACTTCGCCCGAAAAGGGGATCCGAATACAGGCGCGTCGTTCTCTTGGCCTCGCTACTACAAAAACCAAGATGAGCTACTGGTTCTCGACCTGCCGCTGGCAACGAGAGCCAAGCACAAGAGCGGTATTTGCGATTTCTGGGATTCCTTGGAATAAGGCTCCTCCCGCTAGAGAAAGAACCCCAAACGTTCATGGCCGCTGCTGCGACCACCCATGAGAATGAAAATGACCCCGGCGCGCAGCGGGAATGCCTTGCGAAAGCGTGGAGTAAGGCATCCCGCGTTGCAGCCGAGGGGCATTTTCCGCGGCTCTTTTTCAGAGCAAAGGAACGCAGCCTTGCGAAAAAGGCGTTTCCAACCCGCGGATCGCCTTGTGGCACGGGAAAATGCGGATGCTATCCTTCTTTGGTTGGATCAAAGTGGGCTTTGGTGGGCGGCAAGGCAACGGGATGTGCAAATGGCTCGCCGGAGAGAACACATGAGAATGCGCGCAACCAAACTGGCCTTCCTCGTTGGAGCGTGGTTCGCCGTTTTACCCAGCTTGGCGCTGGCGCAAGGCGAGGTGGCTTCTGAACCCAAGCCCTCTGCTGAGCCCCTCCCCTCGACCGCGCCAGAGGTCGATCCCTCGGTGACGATCGAGCCCATTCCCGTGGCAGAGCCCGTGCCCGACGTTTCCACAGACGAGCCGGACGCTTCGAAGGTGATCGAGGCGGTCGCCCCCACTTCTGGGGACAAAATGCTTATGGACCTG
>JALOQD010000344.1 GCA_025453525.1 Myxococcota bacterium | reverse complement strand
GCGCCTGTCGGTCACGGATCTCTGCGACCTGCGCTGCCAGTACTGCATGCCGGCGTGCGGCGTGCCCAAGCTCCCTCACGACGACGTGCTGCGTTACGAAGAACACATTGAGCTCGTGCGGATCGCGGCGGTCATGGGCGTGACCAAGCTGCGCATCACCGGCGGCGAGCCGCTCATCAAAAAGGGCATCGTGCATCTCGTGCGCGAGTTCGCGAGCACCCCGGGCCTATCGACCCTCGCGCTCACCACCAACGGACAACGGCTCGCCAAGTTCGCAGAGGCCCTGAAGGAAGCGGGCTTGCACCGGGTCAACGTGTCCCTCGACGCCCTCGAGCCGACGCGTTACGCGGAGATTACGCGGGGCGGAGCTCCTCGGCCGGTTATCGAGGGTATCGATGCAGCGCTTGCCAGTGGCCTTTTCGTCAGACTCAACAGCGTGATCATTCCCAACCTCAATGAACAAGAGATCGAGCCGCTCTTCGAGTTCGCCGCGGCGCGCGGCGTGCCCCTGCGGTTCATCGAGCGGATGGGGTTCAACGAATCGGAGCCGTTCGTTGCGGAAGCGCGGATCCTCGAGCAGTTGGGCCGAGGGCGCGAAGTGACCCCGCGCGAGGTCGAGCCTCAGAGCCCCCACGTCCGAAGGGCTCGAGTGGACGGTCACGAGGTGGGCTTCATTTCGCCCCACAGCCATCCGTTTTGCGGGAATTGCAACAAGCTGCGCATCACTCCGGACGGCAAGCTGCGCGCCTGCCTGGCAGACTCCTCCTTCATCGATGTGCGCCAGATTCTCCGGCGTGCTCACACCTCGCAGGAGTTGCGGGAGGCGTTCTCCCGCGCGGCATGCGCCAAGCCCGAGCTCGGACCGTGGAACAGCGCGGGCGAGATGTGGAGAGTAGGAGGATGAGATGAAAGGGCAGCCGTTGTCCCACGTCGATGAGCAGGGAAAGGCCCGCATGGTGGATGTCTCGGACAAGAGCATCACCCGGCGCGTGGCCAGGGCGAGCGGCTTCGTCTCCATGAAGGAAGAAACCGCCACGGCGCTCGAGGAACGACGCACACCCAAGGGCGACCCCATAGAGACCGCCCGGATCGCCGGCATAGTCGCGGCCAAGCGCACGGCCGAGCTCGTGCCCTTGTGCCATCCGCTGTTGATCGAGCATGTGGACGTTCGCGCCGCTCTCGAGAAAAGCGGCGTGCGGCTGACCTCGGAGGTCGTCACCACCGGCAAAACCGGCGCCGAGATGGAGGCCCTGACCGCGGTGACGGTCGCGGCTTTGACCATCTACGACATGTGCAAGGCCATGGACCGCTCGATGACCATCGAGGCTGTGCGGCTCGAGCACAAGAGCGGCGGCAAGAGCGGCGCGTTCGATCGCAGCGACCCAGCGGTGCAAGACGAATGAAGGTCTGCCTCAAAATTTGGCTGGAGTCCGAGGACGGCGAGCCCATCATCGGGGACGGCAGGCTCCTCATCTTGCGCGCCATCGAGCGCACGGGCTCCATGAGCGCCGCGGCTCGGGAGCTGGGCATGTCCTATCGCTCTCTGTGGGGCAAGGTCAGGACCCTCGAGCGGCGGCTGGGGGTGCCCCTCGTTCAGGGCTCGGTTGGCGGAGCCACCCACGGCGGAGCACACCTGACGAGCGAGGCTCGCGAAGTGGTCGCCGCGTACGATCGCTTTACGGCCGCGGCTCACGCGGTGGTCTCCTCCCTCGGCGAGACCCTCCTTCTAGAAATATCTCGGCACTAGGGAGCCATGAGCCCGTTTCATCCCCTCTCTACGACGAGAGACCCTCCCCACCCCGGAGGCGGCCAGCCTCGGTTTGTTTTTTCTCCTCTTGACACGCTATGTCTCGCGTAGCATAGCGTGGGACCGATCGACGAGAACGAGCTACAGCAAAGGAGCCATGCATGTCCTTCCCCTCGCCGCTTCGCTTCCTCACCGGGGTTCTCTCCTGCGCCGTTGTCGCCGCCTGTCTCGGCTGTGACCAGTGGGTGGACAAGGGAGACGACAAGCTCATTGCCGGCCGTCAAAGCGTGGAGGTCGTCTACAAGGGCAATGCCCAGACCGTGCTGTTCGACAATCTCGAGACGATTTACCCGGTGGACGACGAGTCTCCGGCCGTGGCCCTCGACGCCGTCGTGCTGGGGTCGGGCCTCGTCACCAGCCTCGAGGGGTTGTACCTCAATTACGTCGGCGCTGACGGCTTTCACCCCATTGGCGTCTGCTCCCCCGAATACGCGCCCACTCCGGCCGAGCTCGCGGTCAAGGGCTTTATCGAGCGCGGCACTACGCGACTCATCTGGGACGAGTCCGCGGGCTTTGAAAAGTGCATGTTCGTCAGGGATGTCGTGACCATCGAAATCGCCGACGACCCGGAGGATCTGCCGCTGAACGACGATGGCGCCGGGCCAGACACCGACTTCGAGCCCACCGAGGACGGCGTGCCTTTCGAGAGCGTGGACATCCACTACAACGGTGAAACAGCCACCTTGGATCCGCGGTCGCTGCCCACCTCAATCTTGTACGACGAGACTGTCGTGCTGGTGAGCGAGCTTCTCGAGGCTTCGAGCTTCGACATTGAGCTTTCGACCGTGACCCTCGATTTCGAAGGAAGCGACGGCTACCGTCCAGGGGCCAAGGGCACCTGCTCGGAGCATCTGCCCGCCCCAGGGGAGCGGGCGAGCCAGGCTGGCATCAGCCTCGAGACCAGCGAGCTCCTGTGGGAGCCGCAGCTCGCCATGGACAAGTGCGCGGCGATCAAGCTCATGGCGCACATCTGGGTCGAACCTGTCGAGCAATGATGCCGACGGATCAATACTCACAACAAGGAGAAGTTAGATGAACCGTAATCTTTGGCTCGTGCTGCTCGTTTCCGCCATGCTGGGGCTTTTTGCTATCGCTTGTGGCGACGAAGAAGACACCAATACCGATACGACAACCGGCGAGGGCGAAGGAGAGGGCGAAGGAGAGGGCGAAGGAGAGGGCGAAGGAGAGGGCGAAGGAGAGTCGGAAATCGCCATCGAATTTGACTCGCAGAACGCCACCGTGGCCATCGACGCCCTGTCCACCACGGCCCTTGGAGGAGTCGACGTGGTCCTCGTGAGCACCATCCTCGAAGCCTCGGAGCTTTCCATCGATCTCGCCACGCTGGCTCTCGATTTCGAAGGCACCGACGGATATCGTCCCTCGCAGAAGTCGTTCTGCGCCGACTTCCTCCCCACGGCCGGAACCAATGCCGACAAGGTTGGAGTGAACCTCGCCGACTCCAACACGCTGGTATGGGATGAGTCCCTGGCCATGGACAAGTGCGCGGCGGTCAAGGACCTCGGCAAGATCTACCTACTCGGGCAGTCCGAGTGACCCGCGCTTGCATCGCCTATCCCTCGTAGCCGCTTTTGTCGCGGTGCTATTGTTGTCCTCGAGAAACGCCAGCTCCGAAGGCGCGGACTCGAGCGGTGCCGACACCGATATTTTCGCTATCGAGGTCGAGGGCGATGTCGAGGGCGACCTCGAATCCTTGTACGAGGCCACGGTGCAGAGCGCTCCCCTCGCGGAGGAGGGCTTGTCGCGCACGCGAATTTCGCGAGAGGATATTGCGCGGCGCGGCGCCGTGACAGCGGCCGAGGCGCTCGAGCAGGAGAACGCGGTGTTCGGTCAACCCTCGGGCAAGGGCGAGCGAATGCTGCGGCTGCGCGGTTTCGATCAACGGGGCGTGGCCGTTTACCTCGATGGTGTGCCCTTTGCCCTGTCGTGGAGCGGCACCGCGGATCTCGGCAAGTTGCCGTCCGAGATGATCGGCAGCGTGTTGCTCGTGAAGGGTCCCACCTCCATCGTCCACGGCCTGGGCGGCATGGGCGGGGCCGTGCTCATCGAAACGCGCGCTCCGGGGGAGGCTCCGCTCCTCGAGTCGGAGCTCGAGTCCGGCGGCGGCGGGGAGACGCGGATGACCCTTTACCACGCGCTCGACACCGGCGCGCTGATTTATGGCATCGGCGTCGGCGCCCTGTCGCGGGACGCCACGCGCCTATCCCGTCAGTACGAGCCCAGGCGCACCATCGACGGCGAGCCCTTGGCGAACGGCTCCGGGTTTCTCGAGAACAGCGACCGCGCCCTGCGCCATGCGGCCCTGACCATCGCCCTTCCCCTGCGCTCCGGCCACCGCCTTGCGGCGAGCGGCATGGTTCTCGACGGCGAGTTCGGCATCCCCCGCAGCACCACAGACGATCGACCCTACTTCATCCGCTTTACCAAGTGGAGAGCCGCCACCTGTCAGCTCTCCCACGTCTATCGGGGAGAGCGTCTGCGGCTCGAAACCGCGCTCTATGGCGCCCTGTTCGCCAACCGCCTCGACGCCTACGACGACGACACCTATTCCACGCAGAAAGACGCCAATGCCTCGGCTTCGGTCTACGACGACAGCACCCTGGGCGGTCGTATGCTCGGGGACCTCCGCTGGCCCGGGTTGCCCGCCGGCGAGGCTCACCTGCGGCTGTGGCTCGCGGGGCAGTGGGACGACCACGAGAGCCGTTACTTGTTTGGCGGACAGGACGACAAACCCCACCCCGTGGCCCGAACCCTGCTCTCGGCGGCGCCCGAGCTGGAGCTTCCCCTGAGCCGAGCGTGGAGCGTCCTCGCGGCGTTGCACGCCGAGCTGGACCTCGCCGAAAACGAACGAGTCCAAGCCGACCTCATTCCAACCCTCGGGCCCCTCGCCAGCGTGCGCTTCGAGCCGCTGCCGCAGCTCGCGACGAGGCTTTGGGTCGCCCGCCGCAATCGCATCCCCACGCTCAAGGAGCGGTTTCACGAGCAGATCGGCTTTGTGCGGCAGAGCCCGGACCTGCGCCACGAATCTGCCTGGTACTTCGGTCTCGACGCGAGCCTGTCGGTTGGTTCGCTTCTGCGCCTCGAGGCGAGTGGCTTCGACGCCGAGGTCGCAGATCTCATCAACGCGCAGTACGTGCCGGACGCCAACGGCGTGATGCAGAACCGCAACGTGGCGAGGGCCCGCTTTGCCGGCGCAGAGGTGCTCGTCGCGCTGCAGCCCTGCAAGCCGCTCGCGATTCGGGCTGGATACGCCTACCTCTACGCTCGCAGGCTCATCGCCGCAGAGGGAGAGGACCGTCTGGCGCAGATCCCCGCGCACCAGGCCAGCCTCGAGGTAGAGGTCGAGCCCCGCCATTGGCTGAGCCTGTCGAGCACTCTGCGCGTAGTGGGACCGCAGGCCTTCGACGACTACACGATCCTAGGCCTCGGCGAGCTCGGCGCCTTCGTCGTCTGGGACGCCCGCCTCGAGGTGCGCCCGGTGCCGCCGGTCACCGTATGGCTGCGAGGCACGAACCTGCTCGACATGAATTACCAGACCGCCTACGGCTACCCTGATCGCGGCATCGCCGGCTGGCTGGGCGTACGGCTGACCGTGGAATAGCTCAGCTCCGTCCCCCACCGCGTCCCCCACCGCGTCCCACCCAAGCGGAAGAGGTTGTAACTATTTGCGAATATCGGATGCCTCATTTTTTTCGCAGAAAGTTGTCAACATTGGGGGACGAGCGGGCGAGTTATTCGGGACAGCTGGGCAAGAAGACTGGCCGCGGGGGCCGGTTATGCGGAGGCGCCAGCGAACCGGGAGCAACGACCATGGGGCTCGTACGCATGCACTTCGAGGACCAGGTTCACTTCGTGACCAATCGCTGCGAACAGGAGCA
>JALOQD010000066.1 GCA_025453525.1 Myxococcota bacterium | reverse complement strand
TACATGGGACGGACGTAGGTGAGCTTGTCGCCCACGAGCTCGACTCCGGTCACCTCCGAGGCCATGCCAGCCTCGAGGCGCGCGGCGAGCCGCGGCAGGACGTCCTTGCCCGTGGAAGAGGCCGGGGACACGACGACCCCAAAGCCGTTCTTCTGGACGACGTTGGCGATGGCCGGCACCCACTGCTCAGGCAGGCCGTTGTTCAGGCCCGGTCCTTCGACCAGGTAGACCTTGGTTGCGCCGAGCTTGGTGAGCGCGTCGGCCTGAGACGAGAGATTCTCGCCGACGGCCATGATGCTGTAGGTGCCACCGGTCATGGAGGCGATCTTCGCAGCGCAGGTGGCTGCCGAGTTTGTGGATTTCTTGACCTCTCCATCGAGGATCTGCGCGATGACGAGTACGTTGGCCATGGTTTGTTCCTTTCCTCTTAAGGTCTCTAGAGGACCTTGGCCTCGTTGCGGAGCTTGCTCACCAACTCCTCGACGGTTTCTACTTTGACGCCGGCCTTGCGGGCAGGGGGCGCCGAGAACGACACCGTATCGACCCAGCGGTTCGTGTCGACGCCGAGCGCCGAAAGGGTCGTGGTCTCGATGGGTTTCTTCTTGGCAGCCATGATGCCCTTGAGAGAGGCATAGCGAGGGCCGTCCTGGTAGTCCTTGCCCGTGGCCACGCCGTTCTTGACGCCCGCGGGGGTCACGATGCGAAGGTCCACGGAGACCACGGCCGGCATCTTCACGCTCACCGTGGCTGCGCCGCCGTCCACCTCGCGAATGACTCTCAAGCTGGCGAGGTCGGCCGGTGCCTCGATGTGCCCGGCAAAGGTGGCCTGGGGCCAGCCGAGCATGTGAGCCACCATCTGCGACACCTGGTTGGAGTCGCCATCCACCACCTGCTTGCCCATGAGCAGCAGGTCGGGCTTCTCCTTCTCCACAATTTTGGCGAGTGTGCGCGCGACGACGACAGAATCGAGCTCATCGTCATTGCCCTGGACCAGGATGCCACGCGAGGCGCCCATGGCCAGGCACTGGCGGATCTGCTGGGTCACTTCGTCGGGACCGATGGACACGACGATCACCTCACCGCGCAGATTGCCAGCGCCCACCGCTTCCTCGAGGATGCGCAAGGCCGCTTCCACGGCGTACTCATCGAAGGGGTTGGGCTTCCACTCCAGCCCCTCGGACGTCACCCTCGTGGCGTTTGCGCTGATCTTCACCTTGTTGGCATTGTCCGGGTCGGCTACCCGCTTCATCGGAACGAGGATCTTCACGGAGCACCTCCTTTTTTGTCCAGGGCGCCTCGAGGGCAGGGCGCTCCCGGCGTCTTCGTTCGAGCCAGTCGACCACGGCTTTGGTAGTCGGCAGCCGACAATATGTCCAGCCCTGCCTGCCCCAAATGATTCTCATCATATGAGAACTAGGTTGCGTAATTTTAAGGAACGAGAATGAACACCCCCAACTGTGGTAACGTCGGAAAGAAATGCTTGTTCCAAGCAAAAAAAAAAAAGCGAGAATTGAAACATCGAGGAGCACAACCATGATGCGATCGTTTCCACCCCTGCTCGGCCTGCTCGCCTGCCTCGGCTGGTCCGCTCCCGCGGGCTCGCAGGAGGCCGATGCCTCGACCCTAAAAGTCAACGTGCAAGCCGTATCGAACGACGCGGGCAAGGTCTGCGTCGCCGTGTTCGCCTCCAAGGACGGGTGGCCCACGAACAATGCCAAGGCCAGGGTGCGCGCCTGTTCTGCGCCCAAGGGTAAGGCCGCGAATTTCACCTTTGAGAACCTGCCGCAGGGCACCTATGCCGCCTTTGCCTTTCACGACGAGGACAGCGACGGCAAAATGAAAAAGAATTTCATCGGCATGCCCAAGGAGGGCGTGGGAGCCAGCAACAATGCCGGCGGAATCGGCGGTCCGTCCTTTAAAGCCGCGAGCTTTCCACTGTCGCAGCCGAGCCAAACCATCTCTTTTACCCTGAAATATCTCTAGTCTTTGCCATTCCTGACCAATCCTTGACATTGTCAAACCATGGCCCGTACCATATACTGTTTTCAAGCGGTTCCCTCGTGTAAAAGGAGGCCCCTATGAGCGAGCTCAGCCATTTCGAAGCCGAGTCTGCCAAGACACCCAAGTTTCAGCCGTACGCCATCATCGGCGGCTCGATATTCATGCTCCTGGCCATGTGGGCCATCAGCGTGTTTTCGCCCACGGACGCTGTGAAAGACATGAAAAATACCAAGGCACAGAATCTCGCCGCTGAGGCTGCTCCCATCCAAGATGCGGATGTAGAAGACGACGACGAGTAGGAGCTTTTCCATTGCTCACGGTCTCGCCCTCGAGAAGCTCGCGCGGATTGGCAGGGGGAGGAGCGCCATGATTCTCGTAAAATTTTGGGGGGTGCGCGGTTCTATCCCGTCACCCGGAGCTGGTACTGTGCGCATCGGTGGCAACACGGCGTGCGTCGAAGCGCGGTGCGGGGACAAAATCGTCGTACTCGATGGCGGCACCGGCCTGCGGCGATTGGGCGATGCGCTCCTCAAGGAGCAACCGGTGCAGGCGAGCGTGTTCTTCAGCCATGTGCACTGGGATCACATCCAAGGCTTCCCGTTCTTCGGCCCAGCCTTCATCCCTGGCAACAAACTCGACCTCTACGGCGGCCTGAACGTCAATGCCACCTTGGCCGAGACCCTCGCTGGCCAGCAGAACTTCCCCAACTTCCCCGTAACTCTGGAAAAGATGGGAGCCAACATCCACTTCCATGAATTCGAGGACGGGCAAGTCGTGGATCTCGGCGACGGCGTGACGGTCAGGGCCCTGAGCCTCCGCCACCCCAACGGTTGCTACGGGTATAGGTTGGAGCACGAGGGAAAGTCGGTGTGCTACTGCACCGACACCGAGCATGGCGCCGAGCCGGACAAAAACGTCGTCGAGCTGGCGAAAAACGCGGATCTGTTCATCTACGACTCCCAGTACACCCCCGAGGAGTACGAGGGCACGGTGGGCGGAATGCCTCGGATTGGTTGGGGGCATTCGACCTTCGTCGAAGGCGTCAAGCTTGCAAAGCTCGCCGGCGCAAAGAGACTCGTACTCTTCCATCACGATCCCAATCAGGACGACGCCGCGGTGCTCGAAAAAGAGCGAAGGGCCCGCGAGCTCATGCCTGCCACGGACGCGGCCTACGAAGGTCTCGTCTACCACATCTCGTAAGAGCATCGCTTTCCGCAAGGACCCCACCATGGCATATCTCGTCCTCGCCCGAAAATGGAGACCGCAACGATTTGCCGACGTGGTCGGCCAAGCCCATGTGACCCAAACGCTGAGCAATGCCATCGTCATGGATCGGGTGGCTCACGCCTTCGTATTCTCCGGCGTCCGCGGTGTGGGCAAGACCTCGCTCGCCCGCATCCTCGCCAAGTCCCTCAACTGCAAAAGCGGACCCACCGTGGATCCGTGTGGCGAGTGCGAGTCGTGCCGAAGCATCACCGCTGGAACGTCCGTCGATGTCATCGAAATCGACGGAGCCTCCAACAACTCCGTGGAGGACATTCGCCAGCTCCGCGAAACAGTACCGTACCGTCCGGCCATCGGTCGCTTCAAAATCTACGTCATCGACGAAGTCCACATGCTCTCTGCCAGCGCCTTCAACGCCTTGCTCAAGACGCTGGAAGAGCCGCCTCCCCATGTGAAGTTCGTCTTTGCCACGACCGAGGCCCACAAGATCCCGGTGACCATTCTCTCGCGTTGCCAGCGCTATGACTTTCGCCGCATCCCGACAAACGCGGTCATGGCCCGC
The DNA here is from genome assembly GCA_025453525.1 of Myxococcota bacterium. Taxonomy (GTDB): domain Bacteria; phylum Myxococcota_A; class Polyangia; order JAAYKL01; family JAAYKL01; genus JALOQD01. The sequence goes on along the minus strand of JALOQD010000066.1, from coordinate 25,248 downwards.
ATTCGCCACATCCTCGCGGCAGAGTCCATCGAGGCCGAAGAAGGCGCGCTTTCGCTCATCGGTCGCGAGGCAGAGGGCTCCATGCGCGACGCTCTTTCCATCCTCGATCAGGTGCTCGCGGCGAGCATCGGAAAGATCACCGCAGCCGACGTGGCGGCGTTGCTCGGCGTCGTGGACGCTCAAGTGCTACACGACATCTCGGCTGCACTCTTGCGGGGCGACGCCAAGGCCTGCCTCGCCGCGATCCGCGACGTGGACCACCAGGGCTACGACATCCCGACGTTCTCGCGCCAGCTCCTCGAACACCTGCGCAACCTCGTGGTCGCCGGCGTCGCGGGCGGCGATCCGTCCCTTCTCGGGCTGCCAGAGGACCAAGCCGCAGATCTGACTCGACAAGCCACGGGCGCGTCCCTCCCCACTCTGCACCGCCTGTTCAAGCATTTTGCCGAGGGCTACGAAAGCATCGCTCGCTCCTCGCATCCCAAGATCCTGCTCGAAGCAACCCTGGCGCGTCTCGCCAGTCTGGAGCCCCTCGAGCCTTTGGCGCAACTCGCCGCGCGCCTAGAGGGTTTGGCCAAAGCAGGAGGGGGCGGCAGCGCAACAGCGACGTCGGGAGGCACTCCACCCACCCCAGGGCCGCGGCTGAGCGGTTCTGCGTCCGGCTCGCGCACGAACTCCGAGAGCGCCGCGCCGGCCCAGCGAGCAGCCAATCCCTTGCGACAGCCCCCTGAGCCACCCCAGCCATCTCCCATGCCGCCGGTGTCGACCGCAGTCCGCGGTGCCACACTGGAGCGCGATTGGGAGCGCGCGGTTCACAGTTACTTGCAGCGGGAGAGACCGGGTCTGGCGTCGATCATGGAGTGCGGTGTGCCCAGCCACGATGAAGGAAGCGATCTCTTGCGGTTGAGCTTTCCGTCGACCTACAAAGCAGTGGCGACCCTGGCCGAGAACCGGCTCGCCGAGCTCGGGGAAGCCATCACCCAATCGACCGGGGTCCGGTTGCGCGTCGAAATCTCCGTGGAGGACAACGTCGCCGAGCCCTTAGTCCAAAAAAAACGAATCGAAGAACAAGACCAGGCGCGTAAACGAGACGAAGAGGCGCGCCGTCACCCCATCGTGCAGCAGGTGCTGAGCGAGCTCGGCGGCGTGGTGCGTCGCGTGCGGCTCGAAGCCTGCGCCGGATAGAAGTCGAGGAGCGACGAGCATGAGCAAACCCAAGAATAAAGGCGGCATGATCCTACGCGGTGGAATTCCCGAGCTGATGCGCCAGGCACACCGCATGCAGACCAAGCTGGAGAAGGTCAAAGAAGAGATCAAGACTCAAACATGGACCGCCGAGGCCGCGGGCGGAAAGATCAAAACCACCATCAACGGCGCTCGCGAGATCACCGCCATTGCCATCGACAAAGAGCTGGTGAATCCCGAAGACATCGAAAGCCTCCAGGACGTCGTCGTCTCTGCCATAAACGCCGCGCTCACCATGGCTGAAGAGAAAATCAACGAAGCCAACGAGCAGGTGACCGGTGGGATGAAAGTTCCAGGCATGTTCTAGCGGCTCGCCGCTTTTTTTTTAATGCGACATCCCTGCCACAGAAAGCGAAAACCCCTTGTCCGAAGCCCTGCGCCAACTGAGCGATCTCCTCGGCCGACTGCCCGGCATCGGGCGTCGCAATGCCCAACGCCTGTCCTTCCACCTCGTCTTGCGCTCGGACGACGCCTACGTCCAAGCGCTGGCGCAGGCCATCGGCTCGGTGCGCTCTCGCGTGCAGCGCTGCTCGGTCTGTCGAAACCTGTGCGAGCAAGAGCTGTGCGAGATCTGCTCTGACCCTCGTCGCGACCATGCCCGCGTGTGCGTCGTGGCCAGCGTTCCCGATCTCTGGGCGGTCGAGGAGAGCCACGCCTACAGAGGCGCCTACTTCGTTCTGCACGGCCTGCTCGCGCCCCTCGAAGGACTCGGTCCAGACGACCTGGGCGTGGATCATCTGCGCCAGCGAGTCGAGCGGGACGAGGTGCAGGAGGTCATTGTCGCCACTCGGCCCTCGCTCGAAGGCGAGGCCACCGCGTCCCTGGTCCGCACGACTCTTGCGGGATTGCCTTTGCGCATGACCCGCCTTGCCTCGGGCATTTCCTACGGCGGTGAGCTTGAGTTCGCCGACAGCATGACCCTGTCTCGGGCCTTTGCCGACAGAAAGGAAATGTCATGAGAAGGCTCATGGCCGCGTCGCTTCTCGCTCTTTCGACCGCGGCTCTAGGATGCGGGCCCGTTCCACCGCCGGCAGATGCCTACGAAAATGTCTCTGACCTGCTTTCGGACATGAGTGCCGCGCGCGCGGCTGTCCATTCCCTAAGGGCGAGCGGCCGGATCGATCACTTCGGCAAGGACCAGAGGGTCCAGGGTGCGGTGTACGTCTTCGCGCAGCTGCCCGATGCGCTGCGAGTGGACCTGGTCTCGCCGCTCGGCAGCTCCCTCGCGGTGCTCGCTGCTCAAAAAGGCCAGTTCGCCATGCACGACGTTCGGCAGGGCCGCTTTCTGCGAGGGCCCGCACAGCCCTGCAACATCGCCCGACTCATTCAAATCCCCCTGCCTGTCGAAGACGTAGTGCGACTGCTGGCAGGGGGCACACCGCTCATCGAGGGCACGCCGACTCTCTCGTGGGACAAAAACGAGGGCGCCTATTCCGTATTGATTGAAGACAAAGAGGCAAAACAGACCCTCCTCATCGGTCCGGACCGTCGCGTGCTGCCCCTATTGCGCTCGAAACTGGTGCGACGCGGAGAAGTGGCGTTCGACATCGCGTTCGAACGCTGGTCCCCGGCCGGAGCGGCCTTTGTGCCTCGGGAGATCCGCGTCAAGATGCCGCTCAAGGACGTCGACCTTTTGCTGCGCTATGATTCGGATGGTGTGGAGGTGGACGTGAAGCTGCCGCAGGACGCCTTTCAACTCGCCGCGCCCTCTGGTATGAAAATCGAAGAGGTCACCTGCGAATGACCTCGCACATCGCTCCAGGGAGAAAGGGCACCCCATGGGCCACGAAATGACATTGACGATCATCGCCACAGGCACCTTGGTCAGCGGCGAGCTCCATTGTGAGGACGATTTGACAATCGAGGGCAGAGTGGAGGGGAGCATCACAGCGCAAGGGGTCGTCACCATTGGAGACACCGGTGAGGTTCTTTCCGATGTCACAGCCGGCGACGTCGTGGTTCTCGGTTCCCTCGAGGGAGACATCGTGGCTGCCGGAACCGTGGAAATCGCCACCGGCGGTCGGGTCGAAGGCGACATCAAAGCCGCCAGGGTGATCCTTTCCGAAGGCGCCGTGTTTCGCGGTTCCATCGACATGGGCGGCGCAGAGGAAAGGCCGCGCAAGGCCCACGGCCACCGCCAGATGCGCGGCGCTACTCTCCCTGAGCCGAGCAAGCCCAGGCACCAGCTCGAACGAAGCAACGAGCGGTACCCGGCGGTCGAGCGGCCCAGGCGGCCTAGCCCGCCCCAGCCGCCGCCCATGACCCCGACAGCGACGGTGCCTGCCCGCCCCCCACATGTGGTGCGTCCCGCAGTTCCCGAGGCCGAGGTTGTGGCACCCCTGCGCGCACCTGAGCCAAAGGTCCGCGGAGTGGGCCGAACGACAGCGCTAAAAAGGTAGTTGTCTGTCCCCTAGCGACTCGCCAGGCTCATCATGCTCGCTGCTAGGACGAGGAGCTGACCGAGCACGATCACACCAAAACCCGCGGCCCCAGCATAGCACCAAGGCATCACGCGAATCCGCTCCTCCCGCAGCAGCCTGGCGTTGAGGGCGATGGGGCCCCAAATCCAACGCCGCGGCAGCGCTCCGCGGGGCGAAAGGCAGCGATAGAGCTGCACATGGTAAACGACCCCCATGGGCACGCTCAAAACAAATCCAGCTGCGGTCACGATGATGCCGAAGACGAGCAACTCGGTCCAAGGCACGAGCCACAGACCTGCCGCTCCGACGAGCAGAAGCACTAGGCCCACTACGAGGAAGAGCTCGCGCATGAATGGATTATGGGTCCTGCGACGCTGGCTTCCAGTGGAGAGCGACATCTGCCGGAGGACACGGCGAATGGCCCCGGGATCCGGGCATCGGCGCCTCGAACAGGTGAGACACGGCCTCATCCAGCTTGGCGCGATCGAGGTCCAGGATCCACTTGCCGTCAGGCGAACGAGACTCGGTGACGATCGGCGGCGCGATCACGAGCCCGTGGATGGAGTGGAGATCGGCCGAGGCGGTCGCCCCGGCGAGCGACAGGGCGCGGGAGAGATCGAGGTCGGTCTTTGCGTTTTGCGACAGCGTCCGCCACAAAGCCGGCAGACGCGGCAAGGCCCCGACTCGAAGCACCCGCTTCTTGACTCCGACCAGGACGGACTGCTGGCGATACGAACGATCCGTGTCTGAACGGCCGTGGCGCGAACGAGAGTAAAGCAGCGCCGTGCGACCGTCCACGTGCTGCTGGCCTGCCTCGAGAGACAACGACTCATAGCCGCCCTCGGCTTCGGACGAGATGAAGTTGTCCTCGATAGGGCAACGGACCTCGACGTCAATGCCCCCGAGACCATCGATGATCTCCGTAAATCCCTGGAAGCTCACTGCGATCGCGCCGTCTACGGGTAGACCGAGCTGCTCGACGAGGACGCGCCTGAGCAGGGGCAGGCCTTGGCCTGGGCCTTGGGATCGCTCGCCAGCGCGCACCACGGTGTTGATACGACCCGGCTCCATACCGGGGATGTCGACCCACAAATCCCGAGGGATGCTGATCACACCCACCTCGCCAGAGGCTCGGTTCAAAACCACGATCATAATGGCGTCTGTGCGGCCGATGCCCCCGTCTTCGCCATCAAAACCCAGGAGCAGCAAGCGTTCCACGCCTTCCTCGTCCACCTTGTCGCTGCTCTGCTCGCCCGACATGTCTCGGCCGACAGTGGTTGGGGTGATAGAGCCTTGGGCCTCTGTCGAGTTTCGCAGCTCATCTGAGCACTCCCCCGAGCACCGCGAATGGACCATCAAGACCGAGAGGGTCACGACACACAGGGCGACGATGTAACCTCGATTCTCTGGCCTAAGTCCGTTATTGGGTCTGTTATCTCTTGAAGAGCTCATGATTGCGCCTCCTCGCAGTCACGGATCTGCAAACGAGATGCCAGAGTAGTTGTGCAGATTTCCCAAGGATTTCCAAGCATGAGCGAACAGAAACAACGAAAAGGGGGGCTGCAGGCACCTCTCGAGTCTACAAAAAGTGTACTTTGGAGGCCTTCACGCCTCTTTAAAGATTCCCAGTCCCACCAGGTTCGAAGAGGAAGGAAGAGCGTTTTTTTTTGGAAACTCGAGCGGCCCACCGGTCGATAGATCCTGCATGAAAACACCCTTTTTGAAACGCAAGGCTCGATTCGAAAACCGCGTGGCACCCTGCGCCGTCCTCGGCGTGCTCTGCGCAGCGGGCCTGTGGCTGCGACTGGAGACCGGCCTCATCACGCCCCCTGGCCCAGACATGGATTCTGCGTGCTTCGTCATCGAACACCCGGAACTGGAAGCGCCGGGGCTCGTTTGCGGCAGCGCGATGGAGAGCTTGGGGCTTGGCAAAAAGTGTAAGGTGGCCATCCCCCGAGAAGCGCGCCCCTGTGAGACCGTCGAGCTCGGAAGCGCGCCGAGTTGCCCCATTCTCGCGGTTCGTCCGACATCGGCTGCCACGCGCCTCATCTGCGGCCGCGGCATCGATCTCAACGCCGATTCGGCGCAGGACCTCGAGGAGTTGCCTGGAATCGGTAAAAAGCGAGCTGAGGCGATCGTACAAGAGCGACACAGAGGCGGTCCCTTTGAGTCCCCATCGCAGCTCGAACGGATAAAAGGCATAGGGCCCAAGACCGTAGAGGCCATCGCGCCCTTTGTGGAGCGCATCGCAAGCCCCAATTGACGCGGCGCGGCGGCTAGGTAGGATGAGCAACGCATGACAGCCCCGGCGCACAACGAGAACCAAGACTACGCTCTGCTCGCCTCTGGAGACGGGCGCAAGCTCGAGCGATTCGGCCGGTTCATCCTCGATAGACCCGCGCCCCAGGCCATCTGGGAAAAGAGCCCCGGCCCCTGGGACCAAGCCAGCGCCACCTTCCAACGAGGCGAGGGTGGCTCTGGTCAATGGACGACCATACGCGGCCTGGACCAGGACGACGGATGGCCCGTGCTGTTTCACACGATGAGGTTAGAGCTGCGGCTCACGGGCTTTGGCAACGTGGGCCTGTTTCCCGAGCACGCAGCCCATTTCGCGTGGATGAAACGCAGACTCCTGCGCCGCGACAAACCGAGGGTGCTCAACCTCTTCGGCTACACGGGCGCGGCTTCCATCGTCTGCGCCCTCGCCGGCGCCGAGGTCGTCCACGTCGATGCCGCCAAAACGGTCAACGCCTGGGCCAGCCTCAATGCCAAGGCGTGCGAGGTTCCCCGCAGCAGCTTGCGCCTACTCGAAGACGACGCCCTCAAACTCCTGCGCCGAGAGGCTCGAAGGGACAGCAAATACGATGGGATCCTCCTCGACCCTCCTACTTTCGGCCGAGGACCCAAGGGCGAAGTGTGGAAGATCGAGAAAGACTTCGCCCCGCTGTGCGCCGCTCTTTTGCCCGTGCTCTCGGAACAGCCCGCGTTTGTCCTGTCCACGAGCCACTCACCCGGAGTGAGCGGCAGCGTGCTCGAGACGCTGCTCGCGCCGCTCCGAGGCGAGGTCGAAAGCGGCGAAATGCTCCTGACCGGAAGCGGCCCTCCTCTGCCCTCTGGGTTCTACGCCCGATGGATCCCTGGCCCATGACCGCGGCCCCAAAGATCGGCTCCGGGAAGCCGATGGAAGCGCGGTCAAGGCCACAGTGAGAGGGCTTGGGGTGGTCAGCCGAGCGCGAGGCCGCAGTCACTGCATTCTCCATCGACGAGTGGAGCCGTGGTGCCGCACGCCGGACATGTGACGCCGCCTTGTGTCTTGGCCTCCTTGGGGCGAACCGGAGAAAGGCCGCTGCGCGCGAGCTCATTCTCCCAATCAGAGCGAAGCAACTCGAAGAGGCGGGGCAGATCGCGCTCCTGAACCAGGAGCGTGAGCTTGGTGCTTCAACCACCGCCCGGACACGGCGCCACCCCGGTCGCGATGCCCTCGCTCTCGCACCTCTCCTGCAAACGCTTGATGGTGGGCGCATCGGCCTTGTGGGCCGGGACCATGCGAACTTTGACCGCAGAGATGTCCATGGGTTTCCTCAGGGTGTTCATTCATAAAAGAGCGCTGTTTCCGCAATGACTTGCTTAGCCACGACAGAGTTCGACCACAAGAGCTGAGCCGAACCCGGCCCTCCTCCGTTGTAGTATTCCATTCTTATCGAGTATCGCTGGCCAGCTTGAAGCGCAATCGCACCCGACTGTTCGAGTGCCCCGTGACTTGTCCAATCTGCGATGAGCTGCACCTCGTTGACCCAGAGGTTCACGCCATCGTCGGTGACCGTGGTGAAAGTGTAGGTATCGGAAGAATCGGCTTGGACAAAGCCGGTCCATCGGATGCTAAAGGGCGGTCCACTGATGAAAGGCCCGCAAGATCCATCCAGCCAATCGAAGCTCACAGGGCGATCCACCCGGGCAAAACGCCTGGTCGTCAACGTGGTGTCTGAAAAATATGTGCCCAAAAGACCATTTTTATTGGGGTTGCCACAAACACCCTCCAGCACGCCACAGCCGCACACGCCAGGCTGGTTCTTATTGTTATCGCTCGGACAGCCGTCTGAACAGTTCAATGTCCCGTCCCCGTCATTGTCGTCGACGTCTTCAAGGACGCCACAGCCGCACACGCCAGGCTCGGTCTTACCCGGGTCAGCTGGACAATGGTCCAAGCAGTTCGGTGTCCCGTCCCCGTCGCTGTCGTCCTCTGCAGTGGGACAACCGCAGAGGCCAGGCTCGGTCTTACCCGGGTCAGCTGGACAATGGTCCACGCAGTTCGGCGTCCCGTCTCCGTCGCTGTCCTCCTCTGGAAGGTTGCAACCACAGAATCCTGGCGCGCTCTTTAATGGATCGCTCATGCACTGGTCCGTGCAATCCGGCGTGCCGTCTCCGTCGCCATCGTCGTCCGGGATGCCGCATCCACATTTACCAGGCTCGGTTTTTTTGGGATCGTTCAGGCAGCGGTCAGACCCATCGGAGCTCGACTCAGAGCTGGACTCCGAGTCGGAGCTTGAGTCAGACACGGTACTAGGCTCGCTGTCGCTATCAGAATCCATGTCGAGCTCTACCGCGCCGTAGTCCACACAAGAACAAAGCCCAAAGACACCGGATACAAAGCAGATGGCAGGCCATGGGCGTGTCGAGCGCTTTTTGCGCGTGCAAAAAACCAGCGAGCACCGCTCGTAAACCGACCCCATCAATGCGACTCCTCCTCTCCTCTCGGCCAATCCGCTTGAAACTATTCTAGCACTCAATGTCGGCGCATCGAGCCGTCAATGCCCTCGGCCCCTGAGCTCTCGGGCAATGCGAACGTAGAGCCTGGGCGCGTCGATGGAGTCGCTCCAGCCCATCTCGGAGAAGTGGTCTGCCTCGAGGCGATCGATGACGATACCCCACTGCTGAGAGGCCAAAGGGACGATGCCGTCGTTCGCCCCGGCGCGGGCATGGAGAAAATAGTAGCAAGGCAGAAGCGGCTTGAAGAACTTCGCGGTGTTGCCGTCAAAGCCACAGACGATGGAGTAGTAGGCGACACAAGGGGCGTTCTTGGTCTCTCGATTGAATTGCTCGAGACCCGCCGCGGTGACGTCGTGGATGCCATCTGCGGGAAAACCACAGGCGGCAAGGGCGCGGCGCAGGAGCTGCTGCGCTCCCACGACCCCGCACACCGCGTCGGCCAGCGGCGTGCCATGATGTGGCGTGCCGATGGTCGTGAGGCTCGCGATCCGGCTCGCGAGGCCGAGGTGCGAGATCGCGTAGCGCGCGTCGAGGCCGCCCATGCTGTGGGCGATGACGTTCACCTTGGGAGCATCGAGGCCGACAATGAATCCAGCCAGCGCCCGAGCGCGCAATTCGATGGAACCCACGGGCGGCACCTTCGGTCGGTGGACAACAGCGCCGATCGCCTGAAGTCGCTCAGCCACACCGCGAAAATACGCGGCGCGACGGCCCGCGATGGCGATCTCCTCAAACCCCATGATCCCATGGGCGAGCACGATGGGATAGCGAGGCGCTGCCACGACGCGAGGGTATTGCCAACCCGGACGACGGCGCCGCCGACTGCGGGCCAAACTCCAAATCAACGCCGCGATGGCTGCGGTGACGAGCGCGATCGTCAGAACGATCCAGACAACTGTCATGGTTCAATTTTAGCGCACGCAGCAGAAGATGCCGTTGCCCAGCTCCGGGCCGAGGCGCCCGCTTGGACTTTGAATGCCCTTTTAAAAATCGACCTCGACTTCGACTGGTGATAATCGCCGCAGTTGTCATTGTGAGTGCCACGCACTTCCGGTAGCGATTTTTCTCCCTGAGGAGGTATTCCGGTGTCGAAATGCTCTGTCATGATTTTCCTCGCACTCTCGCTGTTGTTCGGCTGCGGCGACAACCAAAGTGCCCCTGATATCGACGGCTCCGTCGACTCCGGGGGACCGTTTACTCTGGAGGTCGTGAATGGCTACGGTTCGGGGGTCTTCGCCCCTGGACAGACCGTCCACATCTGGTCGGCGGCCTCGACGACCAGCGAAATCGTGCTGCCGTGGACCGGGGACGCCGCATTGCTCGCCGAGCCCACAGAGTGGCACTCCAGCTTCGTAATGCCGCCGCGGGATGTGAGGCTGGTCGCGAAGGCGCAGTCGCAGGCACTGAGTCTGACCGTCGAGCAGTTCGATGGAAGCACAAATGTGCCCAAGACGGTTCGCTATTGCTTTCCACCTGCGATGAGGGGCGTGGTCATCTTCAGCCACGGCACTGGCGGGTCGAGCACGTACATCGAGAGTCCCGAGGCGTTCGCGCTGGCCTTGGCGCTGGTAGCGAAAGGCTATGGCGTGCTGGGGACAGAGTGCGAGGAGGCCGCATCGGGCAATGCCGGTCCCGACGGCAAGATCCGCTGGAACACGAGATTCACTGCCGACAATGTCGATTTGAACAACCTGCAGATCCTATTCGACGTTCTGGAGACGGATGGCCTGATCCCGGTCGGCACTCCGAAGTTTGCGCTGGGCATGTCCGCCGGTGGATCGCAAAGCCACTTTCTCGGAACCGTTGGCGCCAGCACTGTGGCGGACGAATTTCCTCAACTGCGCTTCAACGCAGTAGTGGCGTACTGCGCCGATGCTTCGGCCTCCAAGTCGGCCACGCTCTCGACCACCCCGTCGGCGTGGTTCATGTGCGGGGCCGAGGATAACCCTGAGGTCTCGAACGATGAGGCATACGAAAACGAACAGACGCTGAGCGGCCGGGGCATCCCGACCGACTACATCGAGCACCCGCCGTCCCCCCTGTACGACGAGCGGTTCACGCGCATCGCCGGCATTTCGGAGGAGACCTCGACCTTGATTGCAGGCGAGTTGCGAGCGGCCGGTTTCGTGGACGACGATGGCTTCATCAACACAAACGGCGACGCGATCGGTCAGTTCGTCATCGATAACCCGGGGAACTTTCCCACCATCGTCGCGCAGGTGAAGTACTTGGGATCCATCCGCACTCAGGTGAAGGCGATGCGCGCCGAGCACGCGATGTTCGCAGACTATACCCAGCGCAACGTCCAGTGGTTTGAGCGGTTCAATCCGAACCGGTAGGCGGAGATCCATCATGAAGCAAGCACAAAGTGTCGCTCGTTCCTTCAGACAGTGCCTTTCCAACGTCCCTTTCAAGGTGCCGTTCAAGGTGTCGTTTTCAAGGTGCCGTAGTCTCAAATAGAGAGTGCGACACCTAATTAACTTCAAAGTTTAAAACTCCGCGCTGCCCGGCACTCTGGCAAAGGGAATGACGTCCCTGATGTTCTGCATGCCGGTGACGTACAGGGGCCGGACCTCATATCCACGGGACGTGCTCTGTTGACGGACTCTTTCCATCAGCCGTCCTTTATCCGATAGCCGACGCCGGGCTCGGTGACGAGCAATCGGGGCCGCGCCGGGTCTGACTCGATCTTCTGGCGAAGCTGGGTCATGAAGACCCGGAGGTAGTGTGTCTCGTTGACGTAGGGTGGACCCCACACTTCTTTCAGGATCTGACGGTGAAGGAGCACCTTGCCGGCGTTCTTTGCGAGCAGTACGAGCAACCGGTACTCGATCGGCGTCAAGTGAACCTCGCGCCCATCCACCGTGACCTCCCGCTTGGCCTGGTCGATACGAACGTTTCGCACTTCGAGAACGGTGGACGAAATGTCGGTCCCGACCATCGCGGCGTGGCGCTGAGCCACGCGCATACGAGCAAGTAACTCGTTCACCCCGAAGGGCTTCGTGAGGTAGTCATCGGCGCCGGCGTCGAGCGCCGCCACCTTATCGCCTTCTCGTCCGCGAGCCGAGATCACGATGATCGGAACATGGCTCCACTGCCGGATCTGGCGGGTCAGATCGATCCCGTCGCCGTCGGGTAGACCCAAATCGAGCAGGATGAGCTCTGGGTTATGGGTCGTCGCGGCGACGAGAGCGTCCTTGAGAGTACTCGCCTCGAGCACGCGGTAGTCCTGCGCTGAAAGTGCTGTTCTGAGGAACCGCAGCATCTGCCACTCGTCCTCGACAATGAGCACCAACGCCTTGGGGTCGCTCATGTATCTTCCTCCTCGCCGGTCGATCCCGGGTCTCCCGTAGGCACGGCAGGCGGCGATTCCGGGATCGGAAGCGCGATGCGGAAGAGAGCCCCACCGCCTGGACGGTTCTCGGCAGAGATCGTCCCGTCGTGCGCGGCGAGAATTCCACGACAAATGGAGAGGCCGAGCCCCACGCCCCCGGCGCGGCTACCCGGACCGCGGTAGAACTTGTCGAACACCTGATGTTCGGTTCCGGCCAAGAGCCCGGGACCTCGGTCAGCCACCTCTATCTCCAACGTCCTATCCGCGACTCGCGCGGCGACGTCAATCGGCGCGTCGGGTCCGCAGTGTTTGATCACGTTGTCAAAGAGGTTTACGAAGAGCTGTTCAATCAGCACCGGGTCCACGGACAGGAGCGGCAACCCCGGCGGCAGGCCCACGCGCACCTCGCGGGTGCCGAGCCTGACTTCTAGCCTGGACAAAGCAGAGCCGACCGCATCTTCCAGGGGTACCCATTCCCGCTTCGGGACGATGCCGCCCGACTCCAGGCGCACCATATCGAGGATGTTCCCGACGAGGCGCTCCATCCGTTCGGCCTCGGTGCAGATCGTGTCGCACAGCTCGAGACGCTGCTCGGGATCGAGCTTGCCGCGGTCCTCCCGCAGCGCCGTTCCCGCGCCGGTAATGGCGCCAAGCGGCGTGCGCAGATCGTGAGACACGGCGCCAAGAAGCGCGCTGCGGGTCTCCTCGGTGCGAATTCGCAGGGCCGAGACCTTGGCTTCTTCCGTGAACCGAACGCGTTCGATGGCGAGCGCCACCTGTCTCAAGAAGGCGTCCAGGAACTCGCGATGCTCGACATCGAGCAGCTCGATCGATGGTGTCACCACCGCAAGCGCCCCGAACGTCATCGCCTCTGCCCGGATGGGAAAGCAGGTGAGGCGTGCTCCAGGGAGAGTATCCGTGCCTGCGCCAGCGGGGCGACCGTGCTCTGTGACCCAGCGCGCCACGGCGAGCTCTTCCTCGCTCAAGGCGAGATCGGAACGGCTCGCGCCTTTCACCGAGAGGTTATTTGCCGCATCGCCGACGAGCACCGCACTGTCGCCGCCAAACGCCTTTGCGCTGTGCACAGCGGCGGCCTTCGCCGCTGCAGATTCGTCCTTGGCGGTCGCGAGCTCGCGGCTGAGCGAGTATAGCGCCGACGTTCGTGCCTCCCTTATTCGCGCCCCGCGCTCCTGGCCGCGCAAGCGAGACGTGAGGCTACTGATCGCGATACCAACGCCGAACATCACCGAGAATGTCAACAGGTGTCGCCCGCTTTCAATGTTGAAGGTGTAGTGCGGGGCAACGAGGAAGAAGTCGTAGGTGGCGACGGACAAACCCGCGGCAACCAAGGATGGCGTGCGGCCGTAGCGGTACGCAACCAGCATGATGATGAGCAGATACACCATGACCTGATCGGCCTGAGCCATGACGGACCTGGCGAGAACGCTCCCAACCGTGGCCGCCGCGACCAGGCCGACCGCGACGCCGATGCCGGTCCAATTGGGCCTCTTTTTCGCTTTCTGTGAACCTGGATTACCTGCCCTATGAGCGTCGTCGCCAGAGATGAAATTGATTTCGATGTCGTCGCTGTCTCGAACGAGTTGGTTCACAATCGAGCCCTTGAGCAGATCCTTCCATCGAGCATGCGTGGGCTTGCCGATGACAATGCGCGTGATGTTGTGCTCCCGCGCGTAGCCGAGGATCTCCTCGCTGACTCGTGAGCCAACGAGCCGGACCACCTCCGCGCCCATCGACTCGGCAAGTCTCAGATGAGCGCGCAGGCGGTCCCGGTCTGCCTTGGTGGCACGGTGGGCGTCAGGCGCATCGACATAGGCCGCGACCCACTCCGCACGCAGGCCGGCGGCCATGCGGCGTGCGCCTCGAAGGACCTTCCCCGACGAGGGGCTAGCGCCGACGCAGACGAGGATTCTCTCGGCTGCGGGCCACGTCGTCTTGATGTCGTGCTCGAGCCGATGAGCCCTGAGGTCAACATCGATTCGCTGCGCGGCGCTGCGCAGGGTGAGCTCGCGGAGGGCGAGAAGATTGCCGCGTTTGAAGAAGTGGTCTGCGGCTCGGCGCGCCTGATCGGGAAGATAGACCTTGCCCTCGCGAAGCCGCTGCGCGAGCTCGTCGGGAGGCAGATCGACAAGCTCGATCTCGTCCGCGCGCTCCAGGATCGAGTCTGGCACGGTCTCGCGCACCCTCACATAGGTGATTTGGGCGACGACGTCGTTCAAGCTCTCGACGTGCTGCACGTTGAGGGTGGTGTGGACCTCGATTCCGGCTTCGAGCAGCTCGAGAACGTCCTGCCACCGCTTCTTGTGGCGGCTCCCGGGCGCGTTCGTGTGAGCGAGCTCGTCGAGGAGCAACACCCTGGGCTTTCGCGCTAGCGCCGGGTCGAGATCGAACTCCGACAGGGCCGTCCCGCGGTACGCGACCTCGCGCCGCGGCAGGACCTCGAGTCCCGCGACGAGGGCTGCGGTCTCGGGCCGCCCATGGGTCTCGACACACCCCGCCACGACGTCGACGCCCTGCGCCTTGAGGCGAAGGGCCGACTCCAGCATCGTGAAGGTCTTGCCGACTCCGGGCGCGTAGCCAAAGAAGATCTTCAGGGCAGCTCGGGAGCTCCGCTCTTCTTCGGCCTGCACGCGCCTAAGCAGCGCGTCGGGATTTGGTCTGTCGCTCGCCATCGTGGGCCACGCTCACCATGTCGAAAGGGTTATCATTCTACGCCGGTTTGCTCCATGTTTTTCAGGTCGAGGTTGAGGAGCAAGACGTTCACCCTGGGTTCGTCGAATACCCCGGGCCAGAGCCCTTCGACGTGTTGCTCGACCAAGCTGCGCACAGCTTTCTCGGACAGGCCGCGCGAGCGAGCAACTCTTTGCACTTGATAGAACGCCGCCTCCTTTGAGATGTGAGGGTCGAGGCCACTTCCCGAAGCGGTCACGAGGTCGATGGGGATCGGGCGCGCGTGCTCCGGGTCAAAAGGCCGCAGAGCCTCGACCCGAGCCTCAATCGCCTTCAACAGCCGCGGATGGAGCGGTCCCAGATTGGACCCCCCGGAAGCGGATGCGTTGTAAGCGCTGGGCGCTGTCGCCGACGGTCGCCCCCAGAAAGACTCGGGCCGCGTGAAGGGTTGCCCTATGAGAGAGGACCCCACGGCCTCCTGTCCAACCAACACGACGCTGCCGCCTGCCTTTGAGGGAAAGGCGAGGCTCGCCAGGGCTGTGACGGCCGCTGGGTAGGCAAAACCGAACAAAGCCGAGAAGAGGAGCAGAGACGACAACAGGGGTCGCAGTAATTGGGCCATGTCTACACCGCCATCCAGCGCAGAAGAAGATCGATCGCCTTGATGCCCCGCAGAGCCAGCGGAATCAGTCCGACGATGATGAGGGCGTTGAAGATCACTGCCGAGAGAACCGCGGTTTGCGGGGAGTGGAGCCCCATCACATTCAGCGAGCCGAGCTCGGGGTAGGTCGTGGCAAAGGCCGCCGGGATGATGGCGAAGTACTTCGACACATCATTCGAGATGCTGAACGTGGTCAGTGCCCCGCGCGTCATCAGCATCTGCTTGCCAATGGCGACGATGTCGAGAAGCTTGGTCGGATTGGAATCGAGGTCGACCATGTTTCCCGCCTCCTTGGCCGCCTGGGTGCCGCTGTTCATCGCCACTGCGACGTCTGCCTGGGCGAGAGCTGGAGCGTCGTTGGTCCCGTCCCCTGTCATCGCCACCAAATGCCCCTCCTGCTGGTACTGGCGAATGAGGGCCAGCTTTCGCTCTGGGGTGGCCTCGGCGAGAAAGTCGTCCACTCCTGCCTCGGCGGCGATGGCGGAGGCGGTCAGGGGGTTGTCGCCGGTGATCATGACGGTCCGGATGCCCAACCTGCGCATCTGCGCAAAGCGGTCCTTGATGCCGCCTTTGACGATATCCTTGAGGTGGACCACACCGAGCACCTGCTTGCCCTGCGCAACGAGGAGCGGGGTCGCTCCCCCACGGCAGAGCTCCGCGACGATCTCCTGGACTTCACTCGGGACGACGCCACCGTGCTCGCCCACAAACCGATCGATGGCGTCCGCCGCCCCCTTGCGAATCTGCTTGCCGTCGACGTCCACTCCGCTCATTCGGGTGTGCGCGGAGAACGGCACGAAGCTCGCGCTCAGGCTGCGCAGATCTCGGCCGCGCAAACCGAATTTCTTCTTCGCCAGCACAACGATGCTGCGCCCCTCGGGGGTCTCGTCCGCCAGGGACGCGAGTTGGGCCGCATCCGCGAGGGCCCGTTCCTTGACCCCTTTTGCGGGAATGAGCGCCACCGCCTCCCGGTTGCCGAGGGTGATCGTGCCGGTCTTGTCGAGCAGCAGGACATCGACGTCGCCGGCAGCCTCGACAGCGCGGCCCGAGGTCGCCAGCACGTTCGCCTGGACCATCCGGTCCATCCCGGCGATCCCGATCGCAGACAGGAGCCCACCAATGGTCGTCGGGATGAGACAGACCAAGAGCGCCACCAACACCGTCATCGTCACGGGGGTGCCACTCCCGGCGGCGCCGACGGCGTAAGTCGAATACGCGAGCAGGGTCACTGTCGCGAGCAGGAAGACGATGGTGAGCGCCGCGAGCAGGATGGAGAGCGCGATTTCGTTCGGCGTCTTCTGCCGTTTCGCGCCCTCGACCATGGCGATCATGCGATCGAGAAAGGTTTCGCCCGGATCGGCGGTGATGCGGACGATGATCCAGTCGGATAGCACCCGCGTGCCGCCCGTGACGGCGGTGCGATCTCCCCCGCTCTCGCGGATGACTGGTGCGCTTTCGCCAGTGATGGCGCTCTCGTCGACCGAGGCGATACCGTCGATCACCTCGCCGTCGCCCGGGATGAGGTCACCGGCAGCCACCAGCACGAGGTCGCCTCGCCGCAGCAGAGCCGAGAGCACCTCTTCGACCGGTGCGTCTCGTCGAGGCTCGGCGAGGCGCCTGGCCGGCACATCCGCGCGGGCGCGACGCAGGGTGTCCGCTTGCGCCTTGCCCCGCCCTTCGGCCATGGCCTCGGCGAAGTTGCCGAACAGCACCGTGAACCACAGCCACAGCGAGACTGCGAGGATGAACCACGGCGAGGCCTCGCCAGCCGCGGTGGCGAGCGCGTGCAGGAACAGGAGCGTGGTGAAGGCGCTGCCGATCTCCACTACGAACATCACCGGGTTCTTATACAACGTGCGCGGGTCGAGCTTGCGAGCGGCGTCCTTGAACGCCCGCACGACGAGCGCCTTGTCGAACATCGATAGGGTCGAACGCTGCTTCTTCATGGCGCCCCCCCGGCCACGGCCGCGAGGCGCAGATGCTCCACCACCGGCCCGAGGGCCAGCGCCGGGATAAACGTCAGCGCGCCGATGAGCAGTACGGTTCCGATGAGCAGCAAGGCGAACAGCGGGGTGTCTGTGGGGAGCGTTCCGGCCGACACCGGGACTGCGTTCTTGCGCCCCAACGCTCCGGCGACAGCCAGGACAAAGACGATGACCCAATATCGGCCGATGAGCATGCACAGGGAAAGCGCAAGCGTGTAGAAGCGGTTCGTGGCGTCGAGGCCGGAAAAGGCGGAGCCGTTGTTGTTCGCCGCCGAGGAAAAGGCGTACAGCATCTCCGAGAAACCGTGCGGGCCCGGGTTCAGGACCTGTGCCCTGCCAGCGGGCAGCGCACAGGCGATAGCTGTACCCACGAGCACCGCGGCAGACGGCAAGAGCACGACCAGCGCAGCCATCTTCATCTCGTAAGCCTCGAGCTTTTTCCCCAGGAGCTCCGGGGTGCGCCCCACCATCAGTCCCGCGATGAAGACGGCGATGATGGCGAACATCAGCAGCCCGTAAAGTCCGGACCCGACGCCGCCGAAGGCCACCTCGCCGAGCTGCATGAGCCACATGGGCGCCAGCCCGCCAAGGGGCGTGAAGCTGTCGTGCATGGCGTTCACCGAGCCGTTCGACGCGGCCGTCGTCACTGTCGCCCACAGCGCTGAGGTGAAGGCGCCGAAGCGCACCTCCTTGCCTTCCATGTTGCCCGCGGCTTGGTCGATGCCCAGATCAGCGAGCGCTCGATTTCCGCCGTGTTCAGACGCAGCGCAGAGGAGGAGCGGAGGAATCACGAGCGCGACCATGGTTGCGAATAGCACCCAGCCATGGCGACGCGACTTCACCATGCTGCCAAAGGTGAAGCACAGCGCTGCCGGGATGAGCAGAATCGCGAGCAACTCGAGGAAGTTGCTCAGCGGGGTCGGGTTCTCGAAGGGATGCGCCGAGTTGGCGTTGAAGTAGCCGCCGCCGTTGGTGCCGAGCTGCTTGATCGCCACCTGGGAGGCGACGGGACCGAGGGGAATGACCTGCTCGGTGATGGTTTGTCCCGCGGCGCTTTCCTGGGGCTCGACGAGCTTCACCGTTATGGAGCCCTCGAACGTCTGGACGACACCCTGAGACACGAGGAGCCCGGCGAACAGGAGGGAAAGCGGGAGCAACACGTAGATCGCGCCGCGGGTCAGATCCACCCAGAAGCTGCCGAGCGTCCCTGAGCCGCGCCGGATGAACCCTCGAGCGAGGGCGGCTGCCACGGCCATCCCCGTCGCTGCCGAGAGGAAGTTTTGCACTGTGAGCCCTGCCATCTGGGTCAGAGGACTCATGGTCGTCTCGCCGCCATAGGCCTGCCAGTTCGTGTTGCTCGCGAAGCTCACCGCTGTGTTGAAAGCGACAAAAGGGTCTACGCCGCCGCGGTGCGCGGGATTGAGAGGCAGGTATCCTTGCAGGCGCTGGAGCAGATAGACGACGAGCGCGCCAGCGAGATTGAACGCGAGGAGGCAAAACGCGTAACGCTTTGCGGTCATCTCCTCGTCCAAGCGGATGCCGGTGATGCGGTAGATGCCGCGCTCGAGCGGTCCGAGCAGTCTCTGCGCTAGGCTGGCCTGGCCATCGTAAACGCGGGCGATGTAGTGGCCGAGCGGCACGGCGGCGACCACCAAGACCGCGAAGTACGCGCCGTATTGAGCGACCGCGGCCATCAGAACCACTCCGGTTTGAGCAGAGCTGCCAGCAGGTAGACGAGCAGCAGCCCGGCGATGACGCCCCCGGTCCACATCAGCGCAATCATCGCGGCACCTCTGTCGAACCCATTTTCTCGGCCAGCCGCACCAGCGCGGCAGTGAGCGCGAAGAAGCCGACGAGCACAAGCGACAACCACAGGTCGGTCATGGACTGCCTCCTTCTGGCGATCGCGCGGCGGACAACGGGCCTCGACCACCGCGTTCCTCTCGATACAGCCTAGTGACTTCGAGGTCAGAACGGGGTCAATCCGCGGGGGCCGTGCGCTAGGAAAGTATTAAGATGCGCCAGGTTGCGACGGACACGGAGACGCAGGTCATCGTCGGCGTGGACGTGAGCAACAGCGAGGCGACGCGGACGAGATGCCGCCGATGGTGGAGCAGATCGATCAGCGCACTTTCTAACGTCTCAAAGCCGATCGGTTGATGCCCCTCCTGGAGGCCGGCTCATGTCATTCAAGCCCGCGCCGTTCCTAAGCCCGGGCGATTTTTGGAAACATTTGGCGCAAACGGCCGATAGCTGACAATGTCATGAGCGACATTCGCATCCTCAAGCCGGGCACGGCCTACGAGCTGACGCACACGCTCGTGGATCGCGAGTTCTCGTTTCGCCCGGATCACCGGCGCGACAATGCCCTGCTCTTCGAGGATTGCCCGGCCGAGGCTCTCGAGGATAACAACGATCTTACTCCCGAGCCGAGCTTGCTCAACATCATCGGCTTTGCCTTTGCCCGGGCCGCGGAGCTCGCTCCGATTCGCATCCACAGCGTCGAGCTCAACCTGAACCACCTCCACGTCACCTTCTCGGTCACACGGCAGCAGCTCGTGTTTGTTCCATCGTTCCTGCGCGATGCCTTCAGCCTCATCGCGACCTCCATCAACCGCAGGATAGAGCGCGAAGGGCACCTGTTCGCGGGGAGGCCCCGCATCTCCGAGGTCGCGGACGATGCCCGAGCCCTGCACCTCGTCCTGTACGGCATGACCAACGCCGTCAAAGACGGACTCACGGAGAGCACGCGGCGCAGCCCGCTCTTCAATACCTACCGAACCCAAGCCTTGGGCCAGACCCAAAGGTACTGGGCTATCGACTGGACCGCCTTCGACGTGGCCGGCGGTTGGAAGAGAAAGACGCATCATCCCAAGCGCTACCTGCGCTGGCTCGAGCTCGAGATATATCCCCTGCCGAGCATGGAAGCGATGACCGAAGAGCAACGACGCACCTTCTTCCGCAAACAGGTCCAAGACCTCGAAGCGTTCCACGCAAAAAACATCAAGGACGCTGGCCGCAGGTTCATGTCCATCGACGAGCTGTTCGCTCTCGATCCGCGCGACCGGCCAAGAGCGCCGAGGGACAAGACGCCCAAGCCCAGGGTTCACGCCTCGACCGAGGCGCTGCGCAAGGCTGTGATCGCAGAGAACCGCGAGATCGAGAAGGCTCATCGCATCGCGTCCATCGCCTACCTCGCTGGGGACAAGGATGTGGTTTTTCCGGAAGGTACGTTCAAGCCGCCTTTCCTCTGCCCGGTGTGGAGCGGGTAAGCACCCCGCACATGGTTTTTCCTTCACGTTCGGCGTTCCGCGCATTCGGGCGATCGTCGAGGTCCATCCCCTGCCGCTCGTCGTTGAACGAGAATCCACCCGAACGCCCAGATTCTTTCGAAAGCCGCGAACTAGACCGGTAACGAACGCGATTCTCCCCCTCTGAGACCCGGCCAGGGATCCCGTATTTGTGCACTTTTGCACCCCTTCAATCTCGGCTAACGACGAAATCCCAAGGTCTCAGAGGTCCGGTACCAGCCCTGCTATCGCCGAGGACATTTTGCACTTTTTTGTTCCAACGACCGACATCTTCAACGCGAGAGAGTATGAAACCTATCTCCTGACCCCGGCCGTTCGGCTGTGAGCCGTTTGTTTGGACGACACTCAGAACTCCGCGCTGCCCGGCACTCTGGCAAAGGGAATGACGTCCCTGATGTTCTGCATGCCGGTGAGGTACATGAGCGCTCTTTCGAAGCCCAGGCCAAAGCCGGCGTGGGGAACCCCTCCGTGGCGGCGCAAATCGAGATACCACCAGTAGGTTTGCTTATCGAGACCGAACCGGTCCATGGCGGCTTCGAGGCGATCGAGCCGGTCTTCGCGCTGGGACCCGCCGATGATCTCGCCCACCTGGGGCACGAGGAGGTCCATGGCGGCGACGGTCTTGTCGTCGTCATTTTGGCGCATGTAGAACGCCTTGATCTCCTTGGGATAGTCGATGACAAACAGCGGACGGCCGACGAGCTCTTCGGTGAGGTAGCGCTCGTGCTCGCTCTGGAGATCCGCGCCCCAGCTCACCTGGTACTCGAAGGACTTGCCAGACTTCGCCAGAGCCGCGACCGCCTCGGTATAGGTCATGGCCTCGAATGAGGATTTCACGAGGGCCTCGAGCTTTTTGCGCAGGCCCTTCTCGATCCACTGGTCGAAGAAATCGATGTCCTCGCCACAGCGCTCCAACACCTCCATGACGATGCACTGGATGAAGTCCTGGGCCAGCGCCATGTCTCCGCGCAAGTCGCAGAAAGCCATCTCCGGCTCGATCATCCAGAACTCCGCCGCATGGCGGGAGGTGTTGGAGTTCTCCGCGCGGAACGTGGGGCCGAACGTATAGACGTTTTTGAAGGCCAGGGCGAAGATCTCGCCTTCGAGCTGGCCGCTGACGGTGAGGGACGTCGCGGTTTCGAAGAAATCCCTTTTGAAGTCGACCTTGCCAGCGTCGTCCTTGGGCAGCTGGCCGTCGAGATCGAACGTGGTCACTCGAAACATTTGACCCGCGCCCTCGCAGTCCGAGGCCGTGATGATCGGCGAATGCACTTGGATGAACCCTCGGTTGTCGAAAAAGCGATGGATGGCCATCTGCAACGCATGCCTGACCCGAAACACCGCGCCAAACGTCTTGGCCCTAGGCCGCAGATGGGCAATGGTGCGCAAGAACTCAAAGGAATGCCTCTTCTTTTGGAGCGGGTAGTCCGCCCCGGCCTGGCCCACGATCTCCACCGAAGCGGCCTTGAGCTCGACCCTTTGACCTTGCGCTGGCGACGGGATGAGATCGCCCTGTACGCGGACCGCCGACCCCACACCCAGAGCGGCGATCTCCGCAAAACCAGGCGTCGAGGCCTCCACCACGGCCTGCAGGCTTTCGAGGCACGAGCCGTCGTTGAGCTCCAAGAAGACGACGTTCTTGCTGGCCCTGGTGGTGCGCAACCAGCCTTCGGCGACGATGCCGGGCTGCGGTTCGCTCGCGAGGATACACTTAATCGTTTCGGTCATGATGCTTCTCCCTGGCGCCCTGAACGGACGTGCCGCTTCGAGCAGTTAACCCAAAGTCGGGGCAACGGCAAGACGTTCAGCGGTTCGAGCTCCTTTAGCTTCGGCTCCTTTTTTCTTTCCTTGGCCATTGTTTCCGACTACCCATGGACAGGTTTTTTTGTTCTTCGAACGCGGCAACGCCACAAGGGACGTCATGATGCACACAATTCGACCATCGGTTCATCTCGTTGCAATCGTCGCTCTTCTTTCGACCGCCTGCTCCGAGAGTCCGCAATACCTCAACGACTCGAAGTATGCGACCGATCCAGGGGGCGACCAAACGACGGAGAACGACGACATCCGCGCCTTCGAAGCAGCGGCGCTCATCGTACCCGAGCCATTCGTTCCCCCTGCTGCCTATGAAGCCCTGCGCCAGCAGCTCGCCGCAAGCAGTCAGGGCCGCGTCGCGGTGGAAGTGCTCGACCTTGGCGGAGTGGTGCCATCGCCCCAACTCGTGGCGCAGCGCGCCTCTGTGGCAGCAGAGAACCTAGCCGAGCGCACCGAGGGCGAGCTCGTTCCCTCGAAGATCGTCCTTTTGGCCTTTGGGAGCGCCGCAACAGCGGCAACAGCCGTGGTCCCAGACAGCACCTACGGTGGACTCGCGCTCGTGGGCGCAGCTCCCCCAGAGGACGTCGAAGCCTTCCCGAGCCCCTTGCTGATCATCGCAGGCGAGCTCGATGGCCTTACGAACCCACTCTTCCTCGTCGACACCGCGGCGACCCTCGCCTCCTCAAAAGACTCGACCGCCTCGTTGTGGCTCATCGAAGGCGCGAACCACGGACAACTGTCCGGGGGCGCGACTCTCGAGGGAGATCTCGAGCCCTCGGCAGAGGCAGCCGAGGTCCGCCAGGCCGTCTCTCTCGCTCTCGTGTCTTTCTTCGAAGCCCATATTTTCGAACCCACCGGCAACGATGATGCACTTGCAGCCAGCGCGGTTCTGACTTCGGCTACCGCCGCGGCGCGCTCGGCGCTCGCGCCGTTTGCCCAGGCCTTCGAGCTGGAAGCCCAGCAATGGTGCACAATAGCAGAGGAGACCCTCGTCGAGCTCCGGGCAAGCCAGCTCGAGCAAATGGAGATTACCCTCGCGATCTACGATAACCCCGATGACTTCTACGGCGAGTTGCCCACCCTCGAGGTGACGAAGGTAAAGGGGCAAAGACCAGTGGCCGTGGTCGGCGCGCTCCAGTACGCCAGGCCGCGCAAGGCAAACTCGTCGTGGTTTTCCTCTGTGAGCGTTGCGTGCAAGCTGCGATCCCAAGCCGCCGTGTTCGAAGCCTTGTCCATGAGCCCCCCCAAGACTCACTCGTCCTGTGCCGACGTCAACCGCGCGGCCCTGGCCTGGGCGAAGGGCGCAGTGCCGCAGCGCGTGGCCGAGCGCTACGTCGAGCAAGGCATCGCTCTCGACTTCAACCCCGATGAATACCACACCATCGGCCCTCAGTGGAAAGCGGCCGAGTTGCGTTGGAAGGGGCTGAACAAAACCCCTGCCGCGGCTGTGATCACCTCGCCGGCTCTCCTCGCCGACACTTGGATCCCCTATGCTGGCGGCATGCATTACTGCAAGGTTCTCTCACCCGCGACGGCCATGGAGTGGGTGTGGAGGGAGAGCCTGAGGAAGACTCAGGCTTTCTAAGGAGCGCTCACAAGGTGCCGTCAAAGAGGTCGATGGTGAATCCGACAGCCGCCGCCTGCTGAGCCGCGCGCGTGATGGTGGCCGCGTTGTCGCCCTCCTGGTCGCCGTAGTAACCGAACTGGGCGTGGTTGCCGCCGTTGATGAGCTCATAGACGGCATCGTCTGGCAGGTAGGTCTTCCCCACATTGACTTCCGTCGTCGTCGTGAGCCCGTCATTTTCGGCGTACACCACGAGCACATCGAGGGGTTTTTCTGAAATATCGTACATGGAAACGCCCGACGCGCCCCACAAGAAGATACCGGCGAGCTCAGTGTTTTGGGAGGCGACGAAGCTCACGGTCGTGACACCGCCGTGGGAGTGCCCGCCCATGAACCAATCGGTCTTGGCGTTATTGGCCTCCATGATGTCGCTGGCCTTCTCCGCGGTCGAGCCGTAATAGGGGGCGATGGCCGTGAGGTATCCAGCCTTGGCAAAAGCGCGAGCCGCTGGTGCATAGGCTCTCGGATCGACAGCGCCTCCTGGGAAGAAGATCACCCCTTTGGATTTTGGGGAAACAAGGGGGCGGAACTCGAACCACTCCCCGCCTTCGATGACAGCCTCGAGGCAGTCGGTGTCCTGGCAATCGGGCTCGACTTCCACGGCGGTATCGGACTCGAGCGCGGCCAAAGCCTCGGGCATGGCAAAGGCCATTCCGTCCAAAATCGGCCCAGCGGCGAGCCAGGTTCCGCCCTCGAAGTTGGCGCAGGAGCTGCTGAGCACATCCGCCGGACCCGCGTAGTAGTACGTGACGTACGTGAGGCCCGGTCCGGCATCCACCGTACAGGTTCCCTTGAGACCGTCCTGGCCGCACTCCTCGTTGCTCAGATTTCCCGGCTTGGCCATGTCCATGAGCGGGTTGGAGCAGTTGAGGCGCGCGGCTTCTTGGGTCCAATCCCCGAGATACATGCGGCAGTCCGTGCCATCCGAATGAACATTGAAATAGCGACAAACGAAGCCTTCGCCCGTGGCCTCCGTAGAAGAGTCGGTCTCCACCACGCCGTTTTGACACTCAATGGTCTTCTCCGAGCAGCCAATGGCAAGAGCAAGAACGAGCCCTATTCCGAGACGCCGTTTTGACACTCAATGGTCTTCTCCGAGCAGCCAATGGCAAGAGCAAGAACGAGCCCTATTCCGAGCGTTGCATATCGCATGGCGCCTCCGTTGCAAACGACCTTTGACAAAATCTAGCGCTGGACAGCCCTGCGAGCAACTTCGAGCCAGATCTGCGCTTCAAGGGCTTGCGCTGCCGCGCGTTGGGAATAAAGTCGGGCGGCCTTGGGTTTGCTGGCCGAAGGCGGCCAAAAAAGCAATGGGCCGCACAAAGAGGTTGCTACGATGATGCACGACGTAAGAGCTATCAACGACATGGTAAAGGCCGAGAGCGCGTTCGTGGACGA
>JALOQD010000065.1 GCA_025453525.1 Myxococcota bacterium | reverse complement strand
CCATTGCGATATACTTCATCTGCGGCGTCTCCTCTCGCTGGTGTTTCATCACCCTCAGCGTAGCAGGAAGGACGCCGCTCTTTCATCTTGCCCTTTTCGCTTTTCCCACAGACTCTTGCGGCTTATCTGCAGAATCGTCGCGATCTGGTCCTCGGTATGGTCACTCTGAAGAACTCGAATTGTCTGTTTGGTGTATTCCTCAATGGAGACAGGGCTTCCCAGGTTTGAAGAGCATACTGTCTTGCAGAAGGGATTCGATGGGAGGCGGTCGGGAGTGATGGATTTCCCCTCATCAGTAAGATGCAAAGCGTATTCAATCACATTCTCCATCTCCCTCACATTGCCCGGCCAGGTATACGCCATGAATACCTTGAGAACTTCTGGAGTAAATCCCGGGATGTTACGCGAATGAGCGTCACACAGCCGCTGCAGCAGGTGAAATGCCAGCGGAGGGATGTCTTCGGTCCTCTCGCGCAGCGGCGGCAGAAATATGGGGATGACGTTGAGCCGAAAGTAAAGGTCCTGGCGGAACACGCCGTCGTGTATCGCCTCCTCGAGCTTGCGGTTTGTCGCAGAGATGATCCTGACGTCGTATTTGCGGGTCACCGTATCCCCAACCCTGCGACTCTCCCCCTCCTGGAGGAATCGGAGCAACTTCACCTGCACACTCAAAGGGATCTCCGCGACTTCGTCAAGAAAGAGAGTGCCGCCGGCGGCGGTCTCGATAAGACCCTTGTGGTCCTTGACAGCGCCGGTGAAAGCTCCCCGAACGTGTCCGAACAATTCGGACTCCAGAAGGTTCTCTGGTATGGCCCCGCAATTCACCGTGACAAAGGGCTTTTCTTTTCTGTCAGAGTTGAGAACGATGGCACGCGCGATGAGCTCCTTGCCCGTGCCAGACTCCCCGGTGATCATCACGGAGCTCAGAGTCGATGCAACCCTTTCGATAAGCTGGAATATCTGCTTCATCTTCTTGGACTGGGTGATGATGTTGCCGAATTGCGCCCGTCGCTCCAGCTCGCGACGCAGGGTGTTGCGCTCCTGCGTGATGCACATTTGTTCTGTGACATTGCGGACCGCCTCGACCGCCCCTATGATGTTCCCCGCAGCATCCCGGCAGGGTCCGGAAGCGATTTCCATCCAAAGGATGTTGCCGTCAGGAAGCTGGATGTCACGCAACGCACGTCTAGGCTTGCCGTCCCGGATCACCTCCAGGATGATGCAATCCTCGCACGGCTCGGTGCGTCCGCGGTACGCAGCGAAACAGTGTTCGCCAATCTTCGGACCATACGCCTTTTGAACGGCTTCGTTCTGGAAAGTAACCTTCAGATCCTTGTCAATCACGGTAATGGCGTCGCTCACAGTGTCCAATATCGCCTTGAGAAGGGCCGCATCCTGCATTGGTGCCGAATCCATGGTGTTTCCAGACATGTCCATGGTGTTTGCGGACATCTCGATTCCTGTCAAGAAAATGCGGCGGCTCTTTCCCCAAGGCTGACCTAGCAAACGAAGCCCGTGAGATGATTGGGACAGAGCCTGACGGGACTGGACGGCCAGATTCTCGGCGACGGCCTGATGTCGAGCCATGTGCCTCTCGTGGTTTTGGCTGGGCAGCATCCGCTTTCACGGCTGATGGCACGTAGGCTCGAAGCAAGGAGCAAGGGGTCAATCCAACCCAATTGACATATAAAGAACGCCACCCCAGAAGGGGCCTCAGCGACCTGCGAACTCGCTCTCGCCAAAGACATCCTGCTGATCATGCGGAGATCGGCAACTCCCTCGGCATGACCGTCGCGAGCGCAGCCAAAGACCTCGCACGACCGGGAAAACTATCGTTCCCTTGTCGAACTGGCCTCTCCATATGTCAATTGGGTTGGATTGACCCTGTCTCCGCTCGGTGCGTTCTCCGCCTCGACGTATCTCCGGATACCCCTCGTCGCCGGGCCTTGTGATCGAACCGTGTTCGTGTCGATCTGCTCAGTGGGCTCTTTCGAGTGATCCTGTGAGTCTGACTGTTTGCAGCAGCAGCGTGAGCAAACCGCCCTGAACTTTCCGGGCCGCGCCGGGAATGGTGCACCCGCAGCTGTCATCTGAGCTCATGTCCTCGACCGAACCGCTATCAGTATCACCATCGGAGTCCGCATCCGTGTCCGAATCGCCTCCCCCGTCGGTGCCTGTGCCATCGTCGAAATCACAACCGTCATCGGCGCAGGCTTGCGCCTCCACATACACCAGCTCGATGCCGGTTCCCGTGGCTGGGTTCAGGTTTCGGGAGTACTTCTTTTCGTTGACGTTGTTCCAGTGTTCATGGACCCCCTGGCTCGCCAGCGTGGCACCATCGGGTGCGTAGTTCGTTCCAGAGGGTGGGTTATCCGCAAGCGCCGACTCGTGCAGGTAGTTGTCGGTGTTGTGGGGGAGTCCCCAGTTGGCGTTGGCGAAGTCCCATCCCACCGAGTCGATGGCCACTGGATCCTGGGAAACAAAGAGGCTGCTCGGCCAAGCCCCGTTGAAGGGCGCGATGTCCCATCGCGAAGGGCCGGAGTCAGAACCGTTGGCGGAATAGATCGTATCAATCATGTACAGGATGGTCTTGCCGCCGAGGTGCTTGGAACCGAACAAATTCACGATCGGGCTATAGGATCCCATCGGGCGATCGCCGTTGATCCAGTAGTGATCGCGGCCGTCGCGCACGCTTCCCCAGTGGTTCTTGCCGCAGAGGGTGGCCACGTCGGCGCCGTGGGTCTTCATGATCGCCATGTTGATCATATAGGCAGCGTCGATCACCTGCTTAGCCACCGTGGTCATGCGCACCTGCTCCGCGGTGGAAGGATAGAGGATGGCGTTCTCGGTCCACTGCGCGACCTCGCGGCCAGAGCCTTCTTTTTCCTGCATGATGCGCAGATTCGGAAACGCCGCCTTGAGCGGGAGATAGACGCTGTCCGCAATGTAGCGGCTCGCGTCGTAGACCATGATGTCACTCTGCTCCACGCCAGCGGACACCAGCGATCCCACAAGAGAGATGATGAGGTTTGGATGACCGACGATCTGGTTGCGGTCCGGGGTTCCGTTGTCGTTGTTGCCATCCCGCGCGGGGTTCTGGTTGATCTTCACAACAATCAGCTCGCCCGCAGCGTGTCCCAGAGCGCCCTTTCCACTGCGCTGATTGAAATCCGTAAACAGCGCGTTCCAGGCAGCGGCATCGGTGTTTTTTCCGGTGATCGCGCGAAGGGAGGTGGAGGTGATGAGATCGATGGCCGCCTGATTGTTGCTCGCCGGATCCCACCAGGTGCCGTTGTTGCCGTCCCACAGCGCGGCGTTCGGATGATGTGACCAGGCCACCCGTCCGGGATGTATCCCTCTGGCCACGCCCATCGGCGCGTTGGGCGGATCCGTCGGCGTCCAGGGAGGCGCGGCCTTGGCAGGAGACGCGGGCATTCCCAGCATCATCCAGACTCCCAGCGAAGAGGCCAGCGCCACTGCCGCCACCATCCCCTGTCTGCCCCGCTCGGTCCACGCACGCCTTGCGAGTACGCTCAGTCCGGCAATGCCCGCGAGCCAACCGACGAATCCGCCGATCGTGACCAGTGCGGCCTGCTGACAGGGTTCCGCGGCCCGTGAGGGTTTCGGCCCGACGCGGATGACGAACCAGAGCAGGCAGAGCGCACCGATGAGCCACGGCGCTTTGTGCCTCGCAAGATGCACCAGATGCTGCATTTTGCCGCCATGCCCATGACGGTCAGGCTCCGCGGAGGAGGTTGGGTGTTTCATGGCTTCCATGGTGGCTCCTTCATTGGTTGATCGGCTGCTGATCCGACAGGGGAATGTCGCCGCGCAGCATCTTCGTGGCTTCGCCGGCGAGTCGCAGATAGAAATCGCTCGGCAGCGTCGTTCCATCGACAGAGAGAGTGAGCCATTGTTTGCCGCCCACATTGACCGGGGCATCCGCGGGAGTGGACGCCACTTTGTACATGGCGGTTCCCTCGTCGACTTCGTCGAACATGGCCGTCTTCATCATCGTCGCCCCCACGCTCTGCGCGTTGTAGAACTGATGCCAGTAGAACCGACCGGCGCGGCGCTTGATGTGATTGAAGGCGCCGCCATTCCAGTTGGACCACGAAAACCCGGGGAACACCACGGGCATGTACTCGATCCCCGCCGCATCGGTCGCGGCCATATCTGGAATGAGATAGGTATTCTTGTGATTGTCCGTCCCGCCGTCATCGCCAAAGCGACCGATGGTCCACGGGCTGACCACGTCGAAGCTGCGGAACACCTCGTCCCACGGGTCGCCCCAGGTGACCCATTCCGTGGGCACGCCGCCTACCAGTGTGGCCTGGTACTTCGTCTCTGCGCTCTGATGAAACCAATCGATAATCTCCTGCGCCTGCTGCGCGCTGCCGGGTCGTCCTTCAAAGCCGAACCCCCAGATCGCCACCACGGGTTTTCCCTTGTGGCGCAGATACCGGGAGCTCTGTGTCACCCCGATTTCATCGACGAGGCGCATCCAGTCGCCGGTCAGGTTGGGCACCAGGTTCTCTTCATTCGCGCCGGAGATGTCGTACTCAATCGCAAACACCCGGCCATGGGCCTCTGCGCCAGCCATCACGCCCTCGGCCACACCGTTGCGCTGCTGATATCCCTCGCCCTGCCCCTGCACTTCGTTCAAGAAGCGCTGCAGAAACACACCGTCGAGCCCAGCGTCTTTCATCCACTTGAAATGGCGGTCGATCGTCTTCGGATGGTGACCTGAATAGAGTTTCGCCACGCTGTTGTCCGCGTAGTGCATCTCCGTTGGGAAGAGCTCGTCGTCGTCGAGCTCCGACATGTCGGGCCACATCTCATGGGTCATATTGGTGCCGTTGGGAGTGCCGCCACCGGTCCAGTGCACCCACCGATTGAACGGAGACCCGTCGCCGGCACAGGCGAACCAGCCCTGATAGCCAAATAGGTGTTTCCCAACCAGTGTCGTGTTGTCCACGACATCGCCGCCGGAGTCGGTATTGGTGTTTGTGTCAGCCTCGGTGTCCGTGTCGGTGTCATCACCCGTGTCTGTTCCCCCGGCTGGGGCATTGTCCTCGCTGCAGCCCATCAACAGCCCGGCGAGTAGCAGAAACCAGAGTCCGCTTTTCATGAGGACAACCTTTCTGTTCTGTGCGTCTTTAACTGTAATATACGCCAGCGCCTGACTTGCGCGAGAACCCGCAGGGCAGGTTTGGGGGAGGGCCGGATAAGGGACAGTAACCAAATCATGGAAAGTAATGAGGGATGTGGGCCTGACCCCTTTTCCCTTTCCGACCCTTTTTCCTTTCGTGGACAGACCGCCAAGCTAGCACAGACTTCCCTAGCACGGACACTCAGTGTCCAAAACGATAGGAATTGCCGCACACATGGCACAGGAAGGAAAGGGGTAGCATGAGCACTCGACCTCGCCGCAGACTCAACCGCGCCAGCGTCATCGTCGGCGCGCTCATGGCGCTTGCCGCTGTTTGTCCTTCGGCCCACGCGATGTCGGGAACACACGCGTTCCCGGTCTCCACTTTCGACACGAGCGCGTCGACCGTGGTTTTCGAGTTCAACGCCGGTTTCGGCGGTCAATACCGCCTATTAACCGCCGGCCATAGCGCGAATTTCACATCGACGACGGGCAACCACAGCGCCCAGTTCGGCATGCACTATCTCAACTTGACCGCGCCTGTCGACATCGGCACGGGCACCAAGGACAACCTCGTAGCCCACGGGCTTTCGGGTACGATCATCTCCCTGCACTCGATTCCGTTCCGCGGCCGTCACGAGAACGGTCTGCCCAAGCTCGCGCTCGCCATCTTCTATGGAGTTGCGCCTGCCGCGGTCTTTTCTCTGTCGTACAATTATATCTCTTTGCCGGTCGTGCTCGGGCTTGGCCTGCCCATCACGCCACACAAGGTCATCAGCATCACCCCGTGGCTCGAGGCCTCGCCGAGCGTCAACTTCGACACGATCATCAAGAAGTACAACCCCGAATCCGTGAACTGGAACGACTCGGTCACCGTCGATCCGACGACTGGCGAGGTCACGGGTGTCGACCTCGATCCCAACATGGTTTCAGACATCATCCAGGAGTCAGTTGAGATCGACATCTCCGGCGGCATGACACTGCGTGGAGGCCTCAACATCGCGATCCACATCGGCCGGGTCGATCTCCAACTCAGCGGGGCAGCCGCCAATATTGGCCCCGGTTTCGGTCGCACAGCGGTCTTCTATGGCGGCGTGCAACTCGTTTACGCGTGGGATCACCCGCCTCCAACCGTCTTGCCGGTGGAGAAGCGGTTGATGTACGAGAGCTGTGAGGACGTCGAGAAGCGCTTCCAGCGCTGTCCAGCCTACCAAAAGCTTCTCGACCAAGCGAATCCACCTTGCCCGGACGGGGCGCAGCGCGCCTTTGGCAAGTGCCCGGTGCCTGCGACGACCCAGGCGTTGCCCGCAACCCCTGCCCCGCTCGTCTCTCCGCCGCAAACAAAGGCCGATCTCGCCGATCCCCGCGTTGGTGGTGAGCCAGCCGCTCCACCCCTTCCCGCAGCGACCGAAAGCAAGCCATGCACCAGTGAAGCGGACTGCGGCACAGGCGCCCATTGCGTTAACGGGACGTGTGGTTGAGAGACGAATGGAATGAACCCTAAGGTCGTGCATCATGACGGCGAAGACAATAGGAACTATGAGAAACATGAGAAACATGAGAAACATGAGAAACATGAGAAGCATGAGAAACATGAGAAACATGATCCAATGAACCGGGACGGCGCATTATCCGCCGAGCACCGCGACTCTCCTGGTCATACTTCCCCTTCTTCCCCTTCTTCCCATAGTTCCTACCCGACCTATACTTCCCACTCTCTCTTCCCACTCTCTCTTCCCACTCTTCCGCCGCGCGGAGATGACTAGTGCGCCGCTTGGGATCCAGCTGACAGACGTGAGAACGGACTAGAGGCATGCCTCACAGCTCCTTGTGAACAGTGGCCACGAAGAAGCCGCGGTACGGCACGTTCTCGAACTCCTTGGGATCGAAGGTGTGCCAGGGGATCTCCGGGCGGCTGCGGTCCTCCCAAAAGAGATCTCGATAGTCGATGAGGCGGTAGAATCCAAGATCATAGGTGTGACCGCGGTACCTGATATCGAGCGGACCTTCGGCCACAGGGGGCGGATAAGCGCTGATAAACGCCCACTGCAGTTGCGCGCTCTCCCAATACACGTATCCGGGCAAGGACTTCTTTGCCTGCTGCGAAAGGTCTTTGGTCTTGTCGAGCTGGCAGCAGAAGCGCTTGTCCCTGGCGTAGAACATCGGTGAATAGGCCATGTAGGGGGGGTAGACCAGCACGACCGTTTGCGGAGGTAAAGCGTCAATCCAGCCGATGAGGGCCTCGGTGCTGGTTTGGTAGTCGTGGGTGACCTCGTAGAGGTACTCTCCCAAGGTGCATTCGATCCCTCGCGCCGGCAGCATGCCCGAGCGCTGACCGGCAAAACCCAGATGCAAGATGTTGGTCAGAAGAAGGAGGGCCGCCGCAGCCAGAGCCAAAGGTCGGCGCAGGCCGTAGAGGATGCGCAACGCGATGGCGGACATGGCCGCGCCCAAGGGGATAATGGCGACCTGTTGCCGCATGTCGGCGACGTTGGACTGCTCGAGAGGCTGTGGGCTGAGGGCCGCGGTGATGAGGCTGGACAGCGCGATCATTCCGGCGAGCACGAGGCCGATTCTCGCGGTCTCTCTGTCGTGGGCGAGCCTAGAAACGAAAAAGGGCAGGGGAAGGACCAGCACGAGCACCAAGGGTATGAACTCGAACGGTCCCAGATCGCGCAGATGCCACCACGCCAGAGTCGCCAGTCGCACGGGCCAGGGATGCGACCCTGGCTCTGCCACGTTTGCGAGCAATGGGTTGCGGGTCGCGAAGATCCACGCACCCATCGCGAGGCTCGAAAGCGCAATGGTCGCGAGCATTGAAACCGTGCGCCGATTGCGAAAACGCGGCAAGAGCAGAAGCATCGAGACGATAGCCACGCCATAGGCCGCCGAGAAGTAGTGATTGAGCCACAGAAGCGCCGTGAGCGCGGCTGCCATGAACGCGTGAAAATGGGCTCGCCGGGCCTCTTTGGCCTTTGCGACCACAAGCAGCAGACAGAGGAGCAGCAAGGCGGACAGGGAGTAGTAACGACAGTTGCGAATGAACAGCAAGAACGCGGGTGAAGCGGAAAGGAGAAGGGGCGCGAGCCAATCCTCGACCCCCTTGCCTCCTGTGAGCGAGCGCATGAGCAGCGCGAGGAGCATCACCGTGAGCGCGCCGGCGAGCACGAAGGGCAGTCGCCCTTGAAAGGTCCCCTCTCCGAGGAGCGCGAAGCTCAGGGCCGTCACAAAGTACTGCAAGGGCGGCATGTAGGTGTTGCGGAGGTTTTCATCGAGCTCGGCGCCGTTGCGATAGCCGATGAGGTTTTGGCCGTCCCACGCCGAGAGCTCTCCGGTCGCAAGGAGGTTCCGGGCGAAAATCGCCGTGTTGGCCTCGTCATCCCAGAATGCGTGATTGGATAGGCCTAAGCAAGCGAGCGCAGCGCAGAGCGCGCTGCAAGCGAGAGGTCGCCCGTTACATTTGAGAAATGCACCCATACGCCGCTTCGCATGTGTCAGGCGACATGCAGTCGAGGAAGCCCTGGAGCCCATCGTCGCCACTCGAGGAGACGATGGCCTGACATATCTCGAGGCAGCTTCCAGAGCCACCATAGCAGACCTTGATGTCAGAATGGATCGCGCCGTAGCGATCCTTGACCGCCTTGCAGCGGCTCGAGTCGCAATCCTCGTTGGTGGCACACGTCGTGGAGCAGTTTACGCCCGCGCAGCCTTTGCCCTCGGCGCAGCCTTGCATCTCCTGTTGGCAGAAACCGCCGTTGCAGTCGGTGCCGTCGTCCCACACGCCATTGCAGTCGTTGTCGCGTCCATCACAGGCCTCGGCCTCCCCGCACAGGTCACAGGCGGCGCGCGTCGGCTGGCAGTATCCTTTGACCTCTTCGTATTCGGTCGGGCAGGATGCGCTGGTTTTGAGGGACACACACACCGAGCGGCCAATCTCGGGAAGGGCCTGACACTTGCCGTCCCCGCAGTCGGCATTGGTGCGACAGAATGTGCACGAGCCGCTCTTGTCACAGGACTTGCCACAGGGCACATCCGAAGGCGCACGACAGGCGTCCGGGGCATCGCATTCGCTGGTGCCCGACGTTTGCGCCAAACGAACCGCGCGATAGGCATCCACCAGGCCGTGCCCATAGTAGTACGAGTGTCCGTCTTCGCCGTAGTTCGCGTGGATTGAATCGATTTTCTGGCCGCTTTTGGCGAGGACTCGGCGCACCTGCGAGGCGCTGAGCAACGGGTTCGCCGAGATGATGAGACCCACGACACCGGCGACGAATGGACAAGCAGAGGACGTGCCTCCAAAGCTCGCGGTGTAGGGAGGGCTTTTTTGCAGATCTCCTCCAACCTCAGTGGTCGTGGTCACGATCCCCTGCTGTCCGCCGCTCGAAGGCGCCGCGATGAGGAGCTCTTGGCCGTAATTGCTGTAGAAAGACTTGAGCCCTTGGTCGTCCACCGCGGAGACCGCGACGACGGACTTGTAGGAGGCATAGGGATCGCGGCCCACATCCATGTTGGAGTTGCCAGCGGCGAAGACGATCACCGTACCCTTGCCATCGCGACCGCTCTGCTCTGCGTAGTCGAAGGCGCCCTTGACGAGCGCCTGCAGGGCAGGGGAGCCCACGGACGGGTTTTCCACGCGAGGATCCTCGCCCTCGAGACCCCAGGAGTTGGAGATGACCGCGGCGCTGGCATCCACGAGGGTGACGAATAGGTTGGCAATTTCCTCGTCGGTCACCTGCATTCCCGGTCCAGGCGTGAGCCCTGCATCGCCGCCGAGCAGCGCTCCATGGAGCGAGCACTGCGGGCACACGCCAGAGACGCCTTCTTCATTGTCCCCGCGCGCTGCGGCAACGCCAGCGCAGCTCGTTCCATGCCAACCGAAGTTGCCCACCGCCATCTGCTCGCGCCAGTTTTCCGGGAAGTTGGTGTGGCCGACGACATTGGGAGCGAGATCCGGATGCTCGATGTCCACGCCGTCATCGAGAATCGCGATGATGGTGCTCGCAGATCCCTGCGTCAGATCCCAGGCCTCGCTCACCCTGCCGTCCGCGCCTGGCAAGGAGAGTCCCTTCTGTCCCGTGTTGCGCAGGTGCCACTGCTTGTTGAAGAAAGGATCGTTCGGCACGGACTTCGTCTCGTAGATCCGAACCATGTCGAGCTCCACCCGGGCGCCGATCCTCTGCTCGAGACTGGGACGCAATTGCGTGGCCTGCCACGCATCGCGGCTGTCGACGACATAGAGATTGGACGCGAATCGCAAGCGGCGCGGCGCAGGGAGGGCCAGAGCTTTTGTCGCTTTGGTGAGCGTCTCGAGCTGGTCCAGGTCTTCCACAACCACCACGAGCTTGTTCGTGGCGGCGGAGAGTCTGCCCGCCGCGTCGCGGAACGTCGGTAGAAGAGTTTCGCTGGACAAGAGCGCGTCGATGGTCGTGGTCGTCGTCGGGTTCGAGAGATCGAGAAAGGCCAGGCGGCCGAGCGAATGGACCTTGGCGCCGTAGGCGAGATCAAACGCTGTGGTGTGATCTTCCATGGCCACGGCCACCGCGTCGCGAGCCAGGACATACCCCTGCGGAGCGGAAAGACCATTCCACAGGGCCGAGAGATCGGCGCCGCCGAACATGCATTTGCAAAGTGTGTCGCATGGATGGGCCGTGGCTGGATGGGCGAGCCATCCTCCGCAGGTCTTGACCTGTGAGCACTCGGTTTGCGCGGCACAGCACCTAAAGGACACAGTGGCGTCGTCCCACATGGGGCCATCCAGGGCCCGAATGCACCGCGACGCGCATTCGTCCGCGGGCGGCAGCGGAAAGTCCTTGCTCTGCTCGCCGCCACAATTCTTGACGCGCGAGCAGGCCTCCTGGCAGTTGTCGATGCAGTCCGTGTCAGTGGGAAAGTCGTCGAGGTTGCCCCGCGACTCTGGTGGAGAATCGGTTGTTGTCTCGGTGCTGGTCGACTCCCCTGTGTCGGTGCTCGGAGCGGTTTCGTGGAGGAGGTTCGTGTCTGTCTCCGGTTCCACGCGCGATTCCATTTCCGCAGAGCTGTTCCACTCGCCGCAGCCGAGCAGCCCGAGTGCGGCGCAAGCGACCAAGATGGCCTGTTTCATGGCAGAAACCTCGTTCTTAGCAGGCGGTTTTCCTGCGAGCGACTTTGCCGCGCAGAGACACCGAGCATAGCTCTTTTGTTGCCAGGAATGAAGAGGGGAGGAATGGACAAAAGCCCAAAATGAAAGGAGCCAGCTCAGCCGAGCTTGCTTTTCAGGGTTTTTAGGAGGACGTCGATTTGGATGGGCTTTTGGAACACGCCCGAGAGGCCGAGGGCGGCGTAGTCGGTGATGATGCTCAGCTGATCGCCCATGGAGCTCAGCATGTACACCGGAACCTTGTTGCCTGCCGCCGCGAGGTTCTTGACGAGGCCAGTGCCAGCGTCGATCTCTTCCATCATCAGGTCGACGATGATGAGATCTGGGCTCACCTCTTTGAATTTGACGAGTCCTTCCTCGGCAGAGGGAGCAGCGACCATTGCGTAGCCGTTGCCCTCGAGCACGAGGCGCATGGATTCGAGCAGGTCCGCATCGTCGTCGACGCAGAGGATGACATGCTTGCCGTCCTTCATGATGCACCTTCCATGGAAGCGGCGGGCGTTTCTGAGCGCCAGCCGTATCGGTGTTCGTTCTGTTTTAGATAGCGTCCAATATCACCAGAGCACAAGCCGTTTCTCACGAAATCGAGGGCTGCCTCGAGATTGCTTGCCGCTTGTTCGCTCAACCGTTCGCCAAACTCATTGAACTCGTAGCCGCGGATGCCGAGGATGAACGCGCTGGGCGTCTTGCCAAGCACGTCTCGGGCCATGCCGAGCAGGGCGTCCGGTTTCACGGAGTGGCTGGAGAAGCTCAGGTGGGTGACCGGCTCGAGGCGATTGAGCCAGAACGGCTCG
The DNA here is from genome assembly GCA_025453525.1 of Myxococcota bacterium. Classification (GTDB taxonomy): domain Bacteria; phylum Myxococcota_A; class Polyangia; order JAAYKL01; family JAAYKL01; genus JALOQD01. The sequence continues at coordinate 6,936 of JALOQD010000065.1, read as the reverse complement.
GGGCCGGCCTCGGCCGCATCGACGAACAGCACGAGCTCGTGCTGCGCCACTGTAGAGGCGTCCTCCACGTTGAGCTGGTAATCGCAGTCCACGGTGACGCCTGCGGGAGTCTCTTGCTCCATACGCTGCGCAAAGGCAGGGCCCAGGCCGTCATCGAGGCGGCCTGGGTTGCCAAAACCGAAAATCAGGACTTTGCCCTCTGCGGTCATCCGCGCAGTTCCTAGCTCCTGCGAACGTCGAGAACCTCGCCGTCCGGACCGACGAGCTTGACCTCGAGCGGCATCTTGCCCATGGCATGGGTGGCGCAGGACAGGCACGGGTCGTAGGCGCGGATGGCCACCTCGACGCGGTTGAGCAGACCCTCGGTGATCTGCACGCCCGACAGGTGATCTTTCGCCACCTTCTCCACGGCGCGGTTCATCGGCTCGTTATTGTGGGTCGTGGATACGATCAGGTTCGCCATGACGATTTGATCGTCCTCGTTGACCTTGTAGTGGTGGAACAGCGTGCCGCGCGGCGCTTCGATGAGGCCCACGCCTTCTTCGCGACGCTGTCCCTTGACCACGAGATCCGTGCCCTGCAGGTCTTTGTCGTGGAGCAGTTCGCTTATCTTCTCAGCCGCGTGGAGCAACTCGATCATCCTGGACCAGTGATAGGCCATGGTGATGTTGTTGGGCTTGCCCTGTGTGACGGCCATGAACTCCTTGCGGGCGGCCTCGGCCTCGGGCGTGTCGATGAAGTCCGCGGTGTTCAGACGGGCCAGCGGCCCGACCCGGTACCAGCCCTTCTCTGGTCCCAGAGAAGTGATGAACGGGAACTTCATGTACGACCAGTCGCGGACTTCTTCCTTGATGTACTTGGTGTAGCCCTGGTAATCGACCTGATCGAAAATCTTGTTGCCCTGGAAATCGATGGCCCGCAGGTTGCCGTGGTACAGGTCCATGGCGCCGTCTTCGCGAATCAGAGACAGGTGGTTCGAGTTGAAGGAACCGAAGTCGGCCAGGTCTTTGAGATGCGTGACCGTGAAATCGCGGGCGATCTTCAGGGCGCCGCGAGCCCAACTCATCTGCTGCTCGAGATCCTTGAGGAACTCGTCGCGCTCGGCGATGGAGAGGTTCTTGTTGATGCCGCCGGGGATGGCCCCTGTGCCGTGGATCTTCTTGCCAGACGTGGCCTTGATGATCTCCTGGCCGTACTTGCGCATCATCACGCCCTGGACCGCCAGCTCCGGGAACTTCTGGGCCACGCCAATGACATTGCGGATCGCCGGATCGGCGTCGAAGCCGAACAGCAGATCCGGGCTCACCAGGTGGAAGAAGTGCAGTGCGTGGCTCTGGAACGTCTGGCCGTAGTGCATGAGGCGGCGCATCTTCTCGGCCGTGGGGGTGAGCGTGTCGGCGCCGACGATGACGTCCATGGCCTTGGCGGCGGCCAGGTGATGGCTCACCGGACAGATGCCGCACAGGCGCTGCACGAGGACCGGAACCTCCCAATAGGGACGGCCCTGGATAAAGCGCTCGAAGCCGCGGAACTCAACGACGTGCAGGCGAGCCTGCTTCACCTTCTTTTGGTCGTCGAGTAGGATAGTCACTTTGCCGTGCCCTTCGACGCGGGTCACTGGCTCGATTACGATTCTATTTGGGTTGGGAGCACTCACGTCGTCCTCCTATTTCAGTCGTACTTGACCAGCTCGTACGGCAGATCCATGGGCTTGTCGTTGAGCAGGGCCACCAGTGCCTGCCAGATAGTGTCGGCCAGAGGCGGACAGCCGGGCAGGTGATAATCGATCTTCACCACCTCGTGGCACGGATAAACCTTGTCGAGGAGCAGCGGGATCTCGGGGTCATTCGGGATCTTGCCGCTGGGGTTGTGCACGGTTGGGCCGTTCTTGTAGGCCTCGTCCAGGCACTCTTGCAGGGAGATGGTGTTGCGCATGGCCGGGATACCGCCCATGATCGCGCAATCGCCCAGGGAGATGAGGATGTCGCAGTGCTTGCGGAAGTCTTGCAGCACGCGGACGTTCTCTTCGTTCGCACAGCCGCCCTCGACGATACCGACGAGGCAGCGACCGGTGAACTCCTTGATGTCATCGACCGGCGACTTGTCGAAGTCGACCAGCTCGATGAGCTTGAGGATGCGATCGTCGATGTCCAGCACGGACATGTGGCAACCGAAGCATCCGGCCAGCGATGTCGTTGCGACTTTTGGCTTCGTCATTGTCTATCTACTCCTAACAATCGCGTGCATTGCCGCGCGAATGCTTCCTAGCGTTTCTCGATGTCCGAGCCGATCGGCTTGGTGTCGTACTTGCGCTGGCCCACCGGGATAGCGAAGCCGACGCGCTTTTTGATGATCGCGCCCACCGGGCAGATGCCGGCGGCCATGTCCGTGGCTGCGAGCTTGGTCTCCGATAGGTTGTGCTCGGCGTTGAAGGCGATCTTCTTGTGGATGCCGCGGCCGACGAAACCGAAGGCGCTCTTGCCGTCCACGTCATGGGAGGCGCGGACGCAGCGGGCGCAGACGATGCAGCGGTTCTGGTCGATGTAGATGTCCGGGTGGCTCGCGTCCACGTCCTTTTTCTGGAACATGTACGGGTGCTGCGGCGCCATAATGCCGAAGCGGTACGCCAGGCCTTGGAGCTCGCAGTTGCCGCTCTTCTCGCAGAACATGCAGAAGTGGTTGCCCTCGACGAACAACATGTCGATGAGCTGCTTGCGCATGCCGAGGAGCTTGGGGGTCTCGTTCTCGACCACCATGCCGGCGCCGGCGGGCTGGGTGCAGGCGGACTGCGGACGACCGTTGACCATCACGGTGCAGACGCGGCAGCTCCCGTGGGCGCAGAGCTCTTTGTGGGCGCACAGACGCGGAATGTACACGCCGGCTTCGTCAGCGGCTTGCAGGATGGTCTGTCCGGGCCTCCCGGTGATCTCCTTGCCGTCGATCGTGAAATTGTATGTCTCGCTCATGGTCTTTCCTCTCTCTCAAACGAAGTGGACAGACTTGCGACCGGTGATCCCCTCGCTCGTCTCGAGAGCTTTATGGATGTCGAAGCTTGGCTGCATGCCGTCTTCGCGCTTGATCACACGCTTCTCGTACTCGCTGCGGAAGTTCTTGAGGCTCGTGACGACCGGGTTGGCCGAGGTTTGGCCGAGACCACAGCGGCTCATGGTCTTCATGGTGAGGCCCAGCTCTTCGATGTAGCGCAGATCGCTCGACTCGCCGTGGCCAGCCATGATCCTCTCGAGGCGGCTCTTCATGAGCTCGTTGCCCACGCGGCACGGCGTGCAGTAACCGCAGCTCTCTTCGCAGAAGAACTCCATGTAGTTGTGCGCGATCTCGAGGATGTCGCGGCCCTTGCCGAACACGACGATGGCTCCGCCCGTGGCGAGATCGTCGTAGCAAATCTTGCGGCCGAAGTCGGCCTTCGAAACGAGCTGGCCCGAGGGACCACCCACCTGAACCGCGATGCACTCCTCTGCGCCGACGCGCTCGAGCACGTCTTTCAAGGTGACGCCGAACGGCAGCTCGTACACGCCCGGGCGCTTGCAGTCGCCGGAGATGCTGAGGAGCTTGGTGCCGGAAGAACCCTGGCTGCCCAGCGCGGCGAACCAAGCGTCGCCCTTCTCCATGATGCGGGCCGCGGCGCAGTAGGTCTCGACGTTGTTCACGCAGGACGGCTTGCCCAGGTAGCCCTTTTGGGCCGGGAACGGCGGGCGGTTCTTGGGATCGCCGCGCAATCCCTCGCAGGAGCTGATGAGGGCTGTCTCTTCGCCGCACACGTAGGCGCCAGCGCCCATCTGAATGCGGATGTCGTAGTCGAAGCCCTTACCCATGATGTTCTTGCCGAGCAGCCCGGCTTTGCGACGCTCCGCGAGCACGTTCTCGAGGAAGGCGCGCAGGTAGGCGTACTCTCCGCGCAGATACAGGAGGCCCTGCTTGGAGCCGATGGCGTAACCGGCGATGGTCATGCCTTCGAAAAGAACATTGGGGGCCTCGGTGAGGATGACGCGATCCTTGAAGGTCCCGGGCTCGCCTTCGTCGGCGTTGCACAGGATGTACTTCTCGTCGCCCGCGGCATTGCGGGTGAACTCCCACTTCATGCCAGCGGGGAAGCCCGCGCCGCCGCGACCGCGCAGCCGCGAGGATATCATCTTCTTGATGACATCTGTCGGGCTAACGGACAGGGCGGCCGCAAGGCCCGCGCCCAGCTCCATGGGGGCGAAGACAACCGCGCCCTTTTCGCGCAGATTGTTCGACACCGCGGACTGCACGAGCTCGTGGGCGTTGTTGCCATCGCCCAGAGTGTGCTTGAGCTTGCTGGGATCGCCGCACTCCTTGAGGGTGCGCACGATCTCGCGGGCCGAGTCGCTCGACAGCCACGTCATGATCTTATCGCCGATCATGGCGGCTGGCGGCTGATCGCACATGCCGATACACGGTGCCCATTCGAGAGAGAACTTGCCATCCGGCGTGGTCTGGCCGAAATCGATGCCGAGCTCTTCCTTGAAAGCCGCGGCAACCCGCTGCACGCCGTACATCTGATCGACGATGTCGTTGCACAGACGGATGACCACTCTGCCTTTCGGCTCTTTCGAGAAAAAGGCATAGAACGAAACCACGCTCTCCACATCGATCCGCTCGGCTTTGCACTCGGCGGCGATGAGGCCCATGGCCTCGCCCGGCACATGACCTAGCTGAGAATGAACACCAGAGACGATGTCCATCATCTTGCTGCGGTCATTGCCGTGCTTCCCACAGATTTCTTTGATAACTTTTTCCAAATTTTCCTTCATGCGTTACCTCGGCTAGCGCTTGCAGCAACGTTACCGTTTCCAAGCCCAGGACCTTCCTCGCGCTCTCCTTCGCCGCGGCAAAGCATCGCGAGACCTCGAGCCACAGGGGCCCTAGGGCTTGAGTGTGCTCGCAGACTTTTATAGAGAGCCGTTAAAAAATCAACAGCGATAAAAAGGTAGAAAAATTTCAAGAAAAACGGTTATTACGAGTCGTGAGGAAATGTTACGACTCGCCTTGCGAAGAAACGCGCGTGAGCCCTACGATGGACGTTCGGCGATAGTCACGATGGTCAGCACGGACTTGCCGTTCGGGGTCTCCACTTCGACCTCGTCGTCGAGCCGCTTTCCGAGCAGCGCCGCGCCGATGGGGGAATGCATGCTGATATCTCCTCGGCTCGCGTCCCACTCGTCTGGACCCACGATGCGGTAGCGGCGCTCCACGCCGTCCTGGTCTTCCACGGTGACATAGCAGCCAAAGGTGACGCGTCCTTGGTCAGCTGGCCTGCCTTGCGCGATTTTGAGCACGTCGAGCCGCGCGCCGAGAAAGCGCAGGCGACGGTCGATTTCGGCCAGTTGTCTTTTGCGGTAAATGTACTCGGCGTTTTCCGACCGATCTCCTTCCTCGGCAGCGGCCGTCAGTGCCTTTACCACCTCCGGACGTTTTTGGGTCCACAGGTATCGAGCCTCTTGGTCGAGCCTCTCGTACCCTTCGGCAGTGACATAGGCCGGCTCGCGGGAGGTGTCTGGTCGAGTTCTCTCTCTGGTTCGAGCCATGTTGGACGTGTTCTACCACTTCTCCAGAGTTCTGTCCGCTTCGGACCGCAGAGGTTCGGCAAGGGCGACTGCTAGCGGTTCTCGAGCACCAGCTCTTGGGCGATGCGCTGCGCGATCTCTCCGGCCAAGGCGACGAACTGCTCGCCTGTGACGGCCTGTGCAATGCGAAAATCGCTGCTGGCGCGCGCTTGACCCAAGACCTCCAATTCCCTCTCGTCTGCAAGGGGACGGCCGTCTTCATCCTCTAGGCGGTAAAGACAGCGCACTCGCACGACATTGTCGATTGCCCTGAGGCGCTGGTCTTGCGAGGTGAGGTTGTAGGGCGCGGTTTCCGCGGCGACGATGCGCACAACGAGCGTTCGAGGCGCTTTGCTCGTGATATCGAATCCGACTCTGGAGAGGTTTCGCCGCAGGGCCGTGCGCAGGGATGCCGCGAGGGCTTCTTGGGCAGTCTCGTTGCGAACCGTAGGGACGCCGAGTTGTCCGCGGTTCCCTCCGTAGAGCGGGCGATAGCCACAGCCCACAATCGTCACAGCGGCTGCCAGCAGCAGGACTCTCACCTGGGCCGCAGACCCTTGCAGGCGACCTTGATGACCGACAACGCGTCTTTCAGACTGGACCACAAATCACCAGAGCAGATGTTGCCGAACACGCCATAGGCGCCGACGAGCTGAATGAATTGATTCATGCGTCGAGCGTAGATCGCGTTGCCGAAGGTCGAGGAGCACGCCTTGGGGCCAGGGCCGGCGATGGCAGTGACGACGTACCGGCCTTCTCCGCCCGTGAGCTCGTCGAGGAACATTTTGCTATCATCTATCGCGTAGAGTCCCTTGCACTTGGCTGGATTGCAGTCGCTCCCGGTCACGCTGTCCGCTATGAGGGTGCCTCCCTCCTCCACGGAGCAATCGTCTTCATCCGTGATGATGACCACCACGAGCAGGCTATCTTCGCCCTTGCGGTAGAACCCCTCGTTGGCGCCGCCCTGCGCCGTCTGTTTTCCAAGAGCCAGCTCCATGGCAGCGAGCGGCATCTCGTAGCTGCTTCCCATGGCTCCCACATTGCCCATGCATGAGAACTCCGAGGACGCGCTCGCCTCTGGACCCTCGATCCAAGGCTGCGACAATCCGCATTCGGAAGCGTTCACGAAAGCGCCGTCCTGGCCCTTTTCATTGACCTTGGTGGAGGCCGGTGGAAACCCGGGTATGAGAGTGGTCGAGGTGAACTTGCGGGTCACGCTGGCCGTGGTGAGACCCACGCGATAGCTGATGTTGGCTCCTGGCTCGGGTTCGAAGTTGTCGAGCACCTCGATGAATTTGGGAAAGTTGCTGATGAGGTTCTCCTGCTCTTCGCCCATGCTCCCCGAGTTATC
>JALOQD010000064.1 GCA_025453525.1 Myxococcota bacterium | reverse complement strand
GTTGTCATGGTCGTCCCATCCGGCTGGGGAAACAATTCCCTGAACGGTTGTTTCCATCGGACGGTTCGCAGCGTACATCATTGGCCCTCCATTGCCGTTATCCACGGCCGGTCTGCTCCTTTTATATCGAACCCACCGCTATGGGGAGCAATAAATGCATCAATATCTATTGGCGATATAAAAAAGACGGAGAGGACGTTTTTTTCTGGCACGGGGCGAGCGAGCTCCTCAGCTTCTGTGTTCCTTCTTAAAAGGGCGAGCTGCTGTCCAACTTTTTGCGTTCGATTGTGACGGCCGAAAAGAACTTAAGGTACCATCCTGCCATGTTTCGCAGACCTGCCTGGATGGTGTCGTTGTTGCTTGCCTTGCTCGCTCGTCCGCATGTCGGTTCGGCCGAGCCACAGCCGCAGATCCAAGTCCTGACCTTCGAGCCTGGCGCTGATCTGTTTTCTGCCTTTGGCCACATTGCCCTCGTGGCGACGCTCCCCAATGGGGCGACGAAAGTCTACAACTTCGGCAACTACGACTTCGTGAGCCCGGGCTCGGTGTGGCGCTACGCCAAGGGAGATCTCGAATATTGGGTTTCTGTGGCGACCCTTTCATCGACGCTCAAGAGATATCGTCATTTTGATCGCGGAGCAGTGCTGCGAGAGCTCGCTCTGTCCGAATCCCAGGCAGAGCGCCTCATAGACAACCTCGAACGCACCACGCGGCCTGAGAACCGAAACTATCGCTATAACCACGCGACCAACAACTGCTGTACGCGGGTTCGGGACGTTATCAACGACGCGACGGGTGGCATTCTTTTCGATCGTTTTTCAGCCAGGAGCGCGCGTCGGACTTACCGCGGTTGGTTGCGGACGCTGCTCGCGGATAGGCCCTATTGGCTCACCTTTATCGATGTCTCCCTGGGGCCGTCAGTCGATCGCCCGCTCACGCGCTACGAAGAGCAGTTCCTGCCGCTGGTGCTCAGCGCGGATCTCGACGAAACGATTTTGGCGGACGGCAAGTCGCTCGTCGTGCGCAAGGAGCAGCTTCTGCCGCAGCAGGCGAGACCTTCTGCGAACTCGAGCTTGTGCTGGACGGGACTGGGCGTTTCCATTGGCTTCCTGCTGCTGTGCGTGGGTCTGGCCGTGTCGTCGTCACGGTGGTCCGGTCGCGTTCTCGGCGCGGTTTTGGCGCTGTTCGGATTGACCCTCGGAATCGTCGGGGCATGGCTCGCGTTCCTCGCGCTGGGAACGCATGCCGACGCTCGCGGCAATGCGAACCTTCTGCTCTTTCCGGTCACGCATTTGTGGCTCGTCGTGCCTGGGATCGCACTGCTCGTGCGCGGCTGCCTCGGTCCTCGTCTCGGCCCGTGGACCAAGTGGTATCTCTTGGTCAGCGTTTTGGCAGCCTGTGTGGCTCTTGGGCTCGATCTCGCGGGCTATCAGGACAGCTTGTGCTGGGCTGCGGTCGTGCTGGGCCCTGACATCGGTGTCGCGGTCGCTGTATCCATTCATGGACGCAAAAACCGTCCGCGCCAGCAAAACGACGAAGACCGCAAGGGTGGCACGGCGATTGCTTTAGGCTAGTCTGCTAGAGGCCTGCAACAGGAGGATAAAAAAATGCTTCTCAAAATCGAAAAAGCGATTCTGGCCCTGTTTACTGCGGTGTTCCCGGTGTTCATTGCCGCGTGCTACGGAATGCCGGCCGGCGATTTCGTCGACGGAGCGGTCAAGAGCTCGAGTGGCACCCCGATCCCCAATATTTTGGTTCGTTGTCTTAAACGCGGCGTCGAGCAGGACGCCACCTATACGATGGGCGAAGATGGGTCGTTTGTTCTGGGGCCTTTCGAGGACAGCCCCCCGTGCGATGAGCTTTCGTTCGAGGACGTCGATGGGGAAGAGAATGGCGGCTCGTTTGCACAGAAGAAGATTCCCTTTGACGATGTCGAATATTTGGAAGTGACCCTTGACCCAGCGGAGTGAGCTCGTGAAACGGTCCACTTTCGAGCGCTCTCTTCGCTCGGCCTTGAGCCCGCTGTACAAGCGCCTCGAGACCCGGGTCCATCCCTTGCGCTATTTGTTCCTCGAGATCACGAGTCAGTGCAACCTCGCGTGTCTGCACTGCGGCTCGGATTGCGGCACGAGCAAGGCACAGGGCGAGCTGTCCACCGAGGAGTGGGTCGACCTCATCGAGAGCCTGCCCCGCAAGTTCCCGGAAGCCCCGCCGGTTCTGGTCATCACCGGAGGCGAGCCCCTGTGCCATCCGAACCTGCCCCTCATCCTCGACGCGGCGCGGCGCAGCGGCGTGCGCTTCGGCATGGTCACCAATGGCTGGCTCCTCGATGAAAAGCGATTGACGCAGTTGCTCGGCCTCGGCCTCGAGAGCTGCACCGTGAGCCTCGATGGCCTCCAGGCGTCCCACGATTGGTTGCGAGGACGAGAGGGATCGTACGAACGGGCCATCCGAGGCATCGAGGCCTTGGCGCGATCGCCCATTCGCATCTTCGATGTCGTGACCTGCGTGAATCCCCGCAACCTGCCCGAGTTGGAGCACCTCGAAAAGCGGCTCGTCGAGGCAGGCGTCCAGCGTTGGCGCTTGTTCTCCATCTTCCCCAAGGGCAGGGCGAGAACGACACCAGGGCTCACCTTGACCGCTGTCCAGATTCAGGAGTTGCTCGGCTGGATCGCACAGCGCCGCAAAGCGCATGCCCACACCGACTTCCTCGTGGACTTCTGCTGTGAGGGCTATCTGCCCAGAGACCTCGACCGGCAAGTGCGCGACGAACCCTATTTCTGCCGCGCTGGCATCAACATCGCGTCGGTGCTCGGAGATGGGACGATCTCGGCCTGTCCCAACATCTCTAGGACACTTGCCCAGGGCAATGTGCGAAAGGACGATCTCCGAGCGATTTGGGAGACTCGCTACGCCGCTTTTCGCGATCGGGCTTGGATGAAGAAAGGGCCGTGCGAGACCTGTCAGGAGTGGAAGCGCTGCCAAGGCAACTCTCTGCATCTATGGGATGCGGACCGAGGCCACACCTGCCTTTGCCATTTCGCGGCCGCGCGTCGCGGCGAGGATGTCGTGGAGAGGATCGCGGCCCAGCGATCTGATCAATGACCGCTATCTTGTAGTGATCGCATGGGTTCCATCGCCTCGGGGGAGGTGTCCGTTCAGGGTTCATTCTTCCATACTCCTGGTTGCTTTTTCTTGACGTGGCGTCGAGCCGTATGCATAGATGCCAGAGTTTTATTATCTTGAAAATCCAGATTTAAAAAGGAGGCGCGATATGAGGAATTGGGGCTTGGTTTTTTGCGCGGTGTCCGTGCTTGCCGCGGGTTGCGATATGGTGGATGACGAGTCGTCAGAGCATAGCGCGGTCCTGTCCGAGGGCCCTGCCGGGATTTACGGCGGCGCGCAGGTGACCTCCACGGATCCCGTGGCTCGCTCGACCGTGGGTCTTTTCAGCAAGAGCGACTATCAGACAGGACATGCTCTCATCGATGGCTCTGGCACTCTTTTGGCTCCTTCTGTGATCGTCGGCGCGGCGCACACCTGCCTCAACTTCAAGCCAGCGTACGTGTATTTCGGAACGACTCCTCCAGATGAGGATCTCAGTAAGTCCTATACAAAATACATTGGTACGAGCACGTATCCCGGGACGCGCCGCATTACTCGCTGCGTGGCCCATCCGAACTACGATTCGAGTGCGAGCCAGGGCGATCCTGCGACGCTGGCTCCCAATGATATTGCTCTGTTCTTCGTGGATTCGGTCCCCAGCGGCTTTGTTCCGGCGCGGGTCATCGACCCAGCGCAGGTCAGTGTGCCCACCGACGTCACTATCGCTGGGTTCGGTGCGTACGAAAACCAGTGGGACAACGCGGCCACCACGGGCATGCTCCCCTACCAGCTGCGCAAGGTCGAATCGTTTCTCACGCAAGCCTATGCCGCCTCCAAGCAACTCATGGACGGGCCCAATCCAGGCAAGGGAAGCTGCCAGGGCGATTCCGGAGGCTCGGTCTATGCACGGACCAATCAAACCGATGTGCCTGTGCTGCTCGGCATCCCGGTCAGCGGCCCTGAGTGCGACCAAGGGATCGGCTATGACACGGATGTTCGCTACTTCATCCCGTGGATCGAGGCGACCGCCAACGTGATGCTCACCAAGGTGCGGTTCGATTCCACCTGCGGCAACGGCAAGCTCGATGGCGCAGAGGTGTGCGACGGGGGCTCCATCGCGTGCACCGCGGTCGACTCGGTTCGGTACAGCAGCGGCACGGCGACCTGCAACTCGAGCTGTAACGGCTACGACACGGCTGCCTGCGTGCTTCGCCCGTTAAGCAACTTCTGTGAGAGCGCGCCCTGCGTGGCGAGCGGCCCCGTGGCGATCCCCGATAACAATCCCGTCGGAGTCACGGTGCCCATCGCGGTGGCGAGCTTCGCGGGCAAGGTCGAGACCGTGGAGGTCAAGGTGAACATCACCCACACCTACCGCGGCGAGCTCGTCGTCTCTCTCTCGTCCCCTTCTGGGACGACGGTCGTGCTCCACAACAAGGCAGGTGGCAGCGCGGACAATCTGAACCTCACGGTCACTCCAACGGCCTTCGCAGGGCAGAACCCCGTGGGGACCTGGGTTCTCAAAGTGAGCGACAATGGCTCGGGCGACCTCGGAAAGCTCGACAATTGGTCTCTCAAGCTCACGAGCGCCGTCGTTCCGGTTTGCGGTGACGGCGTTCGGCAAGGCAGTGAAGCGTGTGACAAAGACGTCCGGTCCTGTGCCAGCCTCGACCCGGGCAAATACGAAAGCGGCAGCGCGGCTTGCAACGCGACGTGCACGGGCTTTGTTTTGTCAGCCTGTGTGGAGAGACCGGTGACGAGCTCCTGCGTCTCGAGCCCGTGCCAGAACGCTGTGGCGATGAACATTCCCGACAACAAAACCACGGGCGTCACGAGCACCATCCGGGTCGCGACCTTCAGCGGCGCGCTCGTCAATGCCAACGTCAAGGTGCGCATCACCCACCCCTACCGCGGTGATCTCCACGTCCTGCTCACGGCGCCCAACGGTGCCACGAACGTTCTGCACAACAAGACAGGCGGCAGCGCCGACAACCTCGACCTCGACGTGAACCTCGGAGCCTTTGGCAGTGCCAGCCCAGTGGGCGACTGGAAGCTTCAGGTCTCGGATCGGTCGTCCTCGGATACTGGCCGTTTGGACAACTGGTCATTGCAGCTTCGCTAGGCATTGTCCCTGGTGACGCCCAAGTGATCTCCTGGGTGTCCAACGTTGCGGTTGACCCAGGCCGCGGTTTCCATTTAAGTCCCAATCCCATGCCACGCTGTGCCAGAGCTCATATCCCCGGTGCGCTGGTCCACATGGTCTCGCGATTGAGCCATGGCCAGCGTTGCCTCGACATCGAAGGAGCGCGCGAGGTGTACCTAGGTCTGCTCGGCCAGGCTGCCGAGCGGTTCGACACTTCGGTGCTCGCCTACTGCCTGATGTCCTGCCACGTGCATCTCGTGTTGGAGCTCGGTGCAGATCGGCTGGGCAGCTTTGCCAGAGCGGTGCATTCGCCTTTTGCCAACTGGCTGAGCGCTCGTGTCGGGACAAAAGACCCGGTGTTTGCGGAGCGGCCGCGCAGCGTGATCGTGGATCGCGCAAACCATGGCGCGGAGCTGATTCGATATGTCCACAACAATCCCGTGCGCGCCGCCCTCGTCGAGCGCGCTGCACAGTGCCCGTGGTCGAGCCATCGCGCCTATCTCGGGCTCGACGAGCCTCCACCCTGGCTCGCCCTGGATGCGCTGCTCGGTCCACAGGGACCGCAGCGACCTGCCGCGCGGGACGAGTTTGCCGCGTTCGTGGACGAAGGCCGATTCGAGCCCCGGCGACGTGATTTCTCCCGCGGGGCATCGCGAGCGCAGCCCTTTGCCATCCTCGGCCCAGAGGACTTCGTGGTCGCAGCGATTCGCGCTCGAGCGAGCCAACCTGCGACCCATCAGAGCAGCGTAGGCGAGGCCTGGAGCGCCGCGCAGTTGCGAGACGAGGTATTCGAAGCCTTGGGCCTCGATCCAGAATCGTCTGCGGCGCGAGCGAGATCCAGGGCGCGAGCCCTCGTGGCCTGGCTGTGGATCGAGCGCCTCGCCCGGCCCCAGAGCGAAGTCGCACGAGCGCTCGGGGTGAAGCCGAGCGCCGTCTGTAAAATCATGGCAAAGCTGCGCAAAGACGGGGTCAACGTGAAAGAGGCGCTTGTGATCGACGACGTTCTAAAGGCAAAGGGGGCTTGAGCGTGGAAGCCGCCGCGCTCGTGCTGGTTCCTTTTGTCTCCTTTGTGCCTCTGGTCCGCACTTACAACTATCCCATCCACACGCTTTTGATATTCACGAACTCTTTCAACCCCTCTTCCCCGAGCTCTCGGCCATAGCCCGAGAGCTTGACACCGCCAAACGGTAACCTGGGATCCGACTTCACCATACCGTTGACGAAAACGGTTCCAACGTCGAGATGAGAAGCGAGCTCCGCGGCGCGACTGCCGCTCGCCGAAAAGATCGTAGCCCCCAAACCGAAGCGCGTGGCATTGGCCACGTCGATGGCCTCTGCCTCGTCTTTGACTCGCAGAACAGGTGCCACTGGGCCAAAGGTCTCTTCCCTTGCTGCGGCCATGTGGGGCTCCACCCTGGTGAGCAGGGTGGGCGGATAGAAGTTGCCCGGGCCCTGCGGGATTTGTCCGCCGAGCTCGAGCCGAGCTCCCTCTGCCACGGTCCGCTCTACTTGGTCGTGCAGTTCCTGGCGCAGATCGGCGCGCGCCAAGGGGCCGATGTCTGTTGCTTCCTCGAGAGGATCGCCCATCTTCAGCGAGGCAAGAGCCGCCTCGAGCTTGCGCACGAATTCGTCATGGACGGAGTCCACTGCGATGAAGCGCTTGGCGGCAATACAACTCTGGCCGCTGTTGATGGTGCGGGACAGGGCAGCGGTGCGCGCCGCGGCATCGAGGTCAGCATCACCGAGCACGATGAACGGGTCTGAGCCACCGAGCTCGAGCACGCTTTTTTTAAGGGCTCTGCCAGCGGCGCTGCCCACGGCCATGCCCGCTGTCTCGCTTCCCGTAAGGGTCACTGCCGCAATGCGCGGATCGGCGATGAGAGTCTCCGCCTGGGAGCCACTGATGAGCAGCGTCTGAAACACCCCATGGGGTAGGCCGGCTTTGAGCAGCAATCGTTCGATGGCGAGCGCGCATCCCGGGACGTTCGACGAATGCTTGAGCAGTCCCACGTTTCCGGCCATGAGCGCTGGAGCGGCAAAGCGAAACACTTGCCAATAGGGAAAATTCCAAGGCATCACGGCGAGCACCGGGCCGAGGGGGTCGCAGCGCACAAAACTGCGGCGAGCCTCTGTCTCGACCTGTTTCTGCGCGAGGAACCCTTGCGCATGCTCACAGTAGAAATCGAGCACAGTGGCGCATTTTTCCACCTCGGCGCGGGCTTGGCAGATGGGCTTGCCCATCTCGTTCGCTATCAACCGAGCGTGGTTGTTCGCATCGTGCCGGAGAAACTCCGCCGCCCGCCCCAGCACCACCGCGCGGTCGAAAAACCGCGACCGTCGCCAGGTTTGAAAAGCGAGGGCAGCAGCGGCGAGCCTTTGCTCCATTTCCCCTGGACCGTGGCCATCATACGAGGCAAGGGTCTGTCCGGTGGCCGGACTTCGCGAGACGATTTGCATGGTGGTCCCTCCGCTGTCTTTCGAAAGTCACATCATATCCGGCTCGTGACGATTGTGCTTTTTTTCGCTACAAACAGCATGGCGCTCGCGTCAACACGGCCCGCGAGCGATGAGGAGGCTTCATGGCGAAAACGATCCCAGCATCCCAGCTTCGTCTGCATCCGGTTTCGGTCACGAGGCAGATGGCCGCCGCCTTCCCGCGGCTCAAGGCCATGGCTGAGGCAAAAGGTCTGCGCCTGCACCACCTGGGCGCCGGATATCCGCACCCCGAGGTGTCGGATCCGACGACCTACATCGCCCAGAAGAACGCGTACTTCCGCCATCTGGCCCAAAAGGGCGACCCGAGCCATTCCGAAGACGCTCTGCGCGCCCTGCTCATGCCCTTGTACGGCTACACGGACACCATCGGACCGGCTTCGGCGCGCCAGGCCTTCGCCACTGTCTATGGTCACGACTTTGGCTTCTCCATGAACCCGGACCTCCTCGTCCCGACCGTGGGAGCGACCGGAGGTATCTCGCTGCTCTGCTCTTTGTACGAGCGCAGCGGCGAAAAAATCGCTTATCTCGTGGATGCGCCGACGTACACGGGTTTCGTGTCCCGCGCTGGATTGAGCTCCGATGCGGCCTTCTACAGCGTGGACCTCGACGAAGAAGGCCCCGATCCTGTGGCTCTGCGCGCCCAGATCCGCAAGGCGAGGCAGGACGGCCGCAAGGTGGCGTTCTACTACACCGTGCCCGATGGCCATAATCCGGGCGGCATCAGCTTTAGCGACGCTCGTCGTCAAGCGGTCATGAAGGTGATGCAGGAAGAGGAAACCTTCGTCGTCGAGGACGCGCCGTATACCTATATCAGCTACGAAAAGGCGAGCAGCCGGCCCAAACCATTCATCGCCATGGACCCCACCCACGCGGTCCACCTGTTTACAGCCTCGAAGATCGGTCTGCCCGGGCCGCGCGTGGCGTTCCTGTATACAGAGATAGAAATGACCATCGACGCTGGCCAAAAGGTGCCCTTGCGCACCCTGGTCGTGACCGAAGCGAGCGGCGACACCTTGTTCTGCAACCCCGAGGCCCTGCGGAGTTTCGAGGCCTACCTGCACGACGAAAATCTCGAGCTGCGAAAGTCCCTGTGGCCCGTGGCGCAGGCCAAGAACGCCATCTACGGGGAAAACCGAGCCATTGTGCTCGGCGGCCTCGATGAGGGGCTCGCGGGCGCCTCGGACCAGTTTGGCTGGACCAAGCCCGGAGCGGGTTTCTTCAGCGTGTTCACGTTCAAGAAGCGCCAGGTGCGCACCACGCCGGAGTTCGTGGAAAAGCTCATCAGCGAGTACGGCGTGGTCACCATCCCCATGTTCGGCTTTTATCCAGACGATGCCCGTAAGCGCGATCCAGAGGCCGGTCTGAACCAGCTCCGCCTCTCTTTCTGTTTCAGCGAGCACATTGGAGAGGGCCGTCGCGACGATATGCGAGAGGCCGTGCAGGCCTTCACCGCAGCGGTGCGTGTGGAGTGCGGTCTCTAAAGGCTCGCGCTCGTTGCCTTTTGGGCGCGCGTAAAAATTGCTTTGTTGTCGAATGACACCGCGAGTCAGGGCTTTGTGCCGTACCCGTCCGCGCCTGGTCCCTCGGTCAGTTCTTGCAAGAGGTCGGTTGCTCGACGGCGGACTTGGACTGGACTGTCCTCACCAACAACCTTTTGTAGGTGGGGAATCGCGACTTGACCGATCTTTTTAAGAATGAGCTTCCGAGCCGCAGGGAAGGCCTTGTCCCCGGCCAGAGCGCGGATCGAGTTTGCGATCAGGATGGGATCCCTTGCGTATGCAGGATTCAGTTCGATGGCGTCTTCATAGCGTGCGAGGGCGCTGGGCCACCAGCCCTTGTCACTGAATAGGTTTCCCAGCAAGTACGGGGGCTCGGCCGCATGCGGGTCAAGGTCGCGTATGGCCCGCAGCGCAGAGATGGCACTCTCGGTCTGGCCGCTGGCGAGAAGGTTCTTCGCGTTCCTGATGCGTTCAGCGGTGGTCTCATGCTGTGGGTCTGCCAGACGGGAGCCCGGATCTCTTCCTTGACTCGTTGATATGAGCTCGTTGTTTGGGGTGACGGTCTCTTCGGCTAGGGATATCCACACGATGATAAGAATGGTGACAAGAGAGGCCAGCATCGCGGAAATGCTACTGACGATGATGAACTTTCGGGTCGCCGGGAGTCTTCCTGGCAGCACCTTTCGGGCAGTCTCGGCAGGTGTCAGGTGCATTGTTTCGGCGGAATCGCCAATGCGAGCAATGGGTATCTGACCACAGAGCACATCGCTCACATCTTGCGCTTCGGGCACGTTCAGCAGCGCTTCCATGAATTCGAAGGCGCTTGAAAACCGGTGGTCCCGGGATTTTGCCAAGGCCTTTTTGAGCACCGCCTCGATCTCAGGGGAGAACGCGAAGCCCGGGGCAAACTCGGCGAGGTCTGGGGCGGTTTTTTCGCGTTGCATCCTGAGGATTTCTCTGACGGTCTCACCGGGAAAAGGGTTTTGACCGGTGAGTAATTCGAACAGGACGATTCCCACGGAATAGAGATCTGCTCGCGCGTCCACCTCCTCGCCCCTCGACTGCTCGGGAGACATGAAGGATGGAGTGCCCAAGATCGAGCCGGTGATGGTCAACCCGTTGTTGCCGGCCATCTTGGCCAGGCTGAAATCGATCACGCGAACTTGCTCACCAGTGCCCGCCGCTTCATTGAGGATGATGTTTTCCGGTTTGATGTCTCTGTGGATGATCCCTTGCCCGTGGGCATGAGCGAGCCCGGCCAGAATCTGAAGAGCAATGCGTATCGCTCTGGTAAAGGAAATCTGTTCTTGGCCAATAATGGTTTCCAGAGACCTGCCGGTCACGTAGTCCATCACGATGTAGGGCGAGCCGTCGATGCCGTAGTCGACAACCGACACACAGTGGGGGTGAGACAGCTTGCTCATCGCCTCTGCTTCGCGGACGAACCTGGCCCTGGAATGCTCGTCGGCAAGGAAGAAATCATGCAGAAACTTGATGGCCACTGGTTTGCCAAGCTGGATCAGCTCACCGCGGTAGACAGCGCCCATGGAGCCCTCGGCAAGGCGCTCAACGACGCGATAACGCTCGCTCAGAACAATGCCTATCCGAGAATCCTCAGCCTCGACTGTTGCATCGACCACCTGCCCGCCGAGGGGCGCCACGGCATGAGCTGCTGTCGGCAAAATGTGCTCTTCGCCGGATTCGATTTCCCAGTGAGCAGCGGCGAAAGGATCGCTTCGCTCATCGAGAGGGCTGTTCTTTTCGCCTTCTTTAGCCAATTCTAAATCCTTTTCGCACTATTCTATTTTGGTATTCTTTACGCATCAAGCAAGGGGTTCCACCTTGACGTCGATTGTCTGAGCCAGCCCCTGTTCGTAGGCCATGGCCCTGCCGATCTCGCGGATGAAGCTGGAGCTACTCTCCAGACTCGAGCGCCTTGCGCATGAATAGGGACTCGAGGGTCTCGGTGGCGGCTTCCTTTTTGAGAAGCTCTTCGAGCGTGCCTTCGGCCACTTTCTTGCCCTTGTGAAGAATCACGACGCGGTGACACAGTCGCTCCACGTCGGACAGGATGTGGGAGGAAAACAGGATGGTTTTTCCTTGGCGGTTGAGCTCTTCGATGAGCTCGGCCACGAACCTGCGCCCAATGGGATCGAGGCCGCTCATGGGTTCGTCGAGCACGAGGAATTGGGGATCGCCGATGAGCGCCTGGGCCAGTCCGATGCGTTGCAGCATGCCCTTGGAGAACTTGCGCAAGGGCCGCCGCGCAGCCTCTTTGAGGCCGACCTTTTCGATGAGCTCGTCCCGCCGCTTTCTGCGTGTCGCCTTGGGCAGACCGCACATCCGTCCGTGAAAATCGAGGAGCTCCTCGGGCGTGAGGTATTCGTGGAAGTACGGGTTTTCCGGCAAGTAGCCAATATTGGTGCGGGAAGCTGGGTTGTGGCTGTGCTTTCCGTCGATGGTCACGCTGCCGCTCGTCGGACCGATGAGGCCCATGGCCACCTTGATGGTCGTGGTTTTCCCTGCGCCATTGGGGCCGAGCAGACCGAAGATCTCTCCTCGGCCGACGTTGAAGCTGATGCCGCGCACGGCCTGCACCTGCTTGCGGAAAAAGCCGACATGAAAGGTCTTGTGCAGCTCGTTGACCGCGACGACGTATTCTTTGGTGATCTGCTCGTTCATGGCGCTGACTCGACGTAGGAAAGATTTTGGACCAGACGCACGACCGTGTCTACTTCATCGACCGTCATCTGTGGATACAGAGGCAGGGCGACGCCGCGCGACGCGAGGTCGCGAGCCACTGGTGTGGCCGCCTGGTCCTTCGCGAGATGGGCAGCGAGGCTCGGAAGGTCTGTGCAGCAGTAGCTCAATGGTCCTACCTCGACGCCGTGGCTGGCCATGGCCTGGACGAATCGACGGCGGTCGATGTGCGCGGGCAGAGCGGCGGCGAGGGTCTGTCGGTTGGACACTGCGCTTTTCAGCTCCACCTGCACCTCGATGGACAGCGCTCCGAGGTAGCGCTGCGAGAGGGCCCTGCGCTGCGCCACGATGCTCTCGAGTTTGGCAAGTTGCTTTAGACCAATGGCAGCGGGCACTTCGCCCATGCGCAGATTGAGGGCAGGCAGCACGAACGCGCCCGATTCGAGACCGTGATTGCGCTCCCTCCGGACCGAAGCGGCGAGCTCGTCGTCGTCGGTGAGAATGGCTCCACCCTCGCCCGTGCTGACGACCTTGCGGGGGTGGAAGCTCATCGTCGACATGAGGCCGAAACCGCCGCAGGGACGACCTTGCCATGCAGACCCGAGGGAGCAGGCCGCATCGACCACGAGGGGGATACCGCGCGCGGCGAGAAGGGGTTCGAGCTCATCGTAGGGCGCGGGATTGCCGAACTGGTCGATGGCTATCACGAGCGCCACGCTGTCGTCGAGACAAGGGGAGAGGGTGCGAGCTGACAGGTTCATGGTGTCCTGCTCGACATCGCACAATCGGACCTGCGCACCGAGCCAGGCGGCGGCTGCGGCCGGCGCCGGGAACGTGAGGGCTGGAACGACCACGGTCTTTCCAGGTCCGACTCCGAGAACCCGCAGGGCTGCCATGAGTGCCGTCGTGCCAGAGGATACGGCCACCGCGTAGCGACGTCCGCACAGAGCCGAAAGCCTCTCCTCGAACGCAGAGGTGCAAGGGCCTTGAACGAGCCTCCCAGTGCGCAGGGTTTCGACCACTGCCTGCTCTTCGGCAGAATCGAGCCAGGGCCTAGCCAGTGGAATCATGCGGTCACCGTTCCTCCCAGCGGTCGATTTCGGTTGGCCTCTGGCGCCATGACTCTCGATGACTCGAGGCCGAGGAGCGCGACGCGACGCGACGGGTGTCGGTCTATTCGAGCTCGACGAGGATTTGGTCGCTCTCGACCGTGTCGCCTTCCTTGACGCGGATGGACTTGATCTTTCCGTCCGCAGGAGCGGACACGGGCATTTCCACCTTCATGGCTTCGAGCATCATCACGGGCTCGTCCTCAGCGACGTCCTGACCGACTTCAACCAGGATCTTTACGATTTTGCCCACCATCGGAGCGTTGATCTTGCTTGCCATGCTTGCCTCCATTCGCGCCTTTTTGCGCGGCAGCCGCTTAAGGCTGAGTGACTCTCGCCGTTCGACGTATCGCAATTGAATTCATGAACACCGTCAGCAACGGCTATGCCTCTTCGAGAACGTGTCGAGAGATGATGATCTTCTGAATGTTCGACGTGCCCTCCACGACCTGGAAGGACTTGGAGTCTCTGAGGAACCTGCCCACTGGATACTCGTTGGAGTAGCCGTAGGAGCCCAGGATTTTCATCGCCGTGTTCGCGCAGTGCACTGCGCTCTCGGCAGCAAAGTACTTGGCGATCGAGGTTTCATGGGTGTTGCGCTGCTGCGGGTGCTTGTCCTTGTTCGTCGCGGCCCGGTAGACGAGGAGGCGCGCGGCCTCGTGCTCGACCACCATGCGGGCGAGCTCTTCCTGAATCATCTGGAAGGACGCGAGCGGTTTGCCAAACTGGGTGCGCTCCTTGGCATAGGCCACAGAGGCATCGATACAGGCCCCAGCCACACCCACGGCGCGGGCTGCGCACGAAAGGCGCGTGGAATCGAGCATGGTCATGCAGATCTTGAAGCCGTCGCCCCGCGCGCCGAGCATGGCGCTCTTCGGGACGAACGCGTCCTCAAAGTACACTTCCGACGTGGGAGCGCAGTACAGACCGAATTTCTTTTCAATGGGCATGGTGCTGATGCCCTTGGTCGTCTTGAAGTCGACGACGAAAGCGCTCATGCCCTTGGCCCCTTTGTCGCGATCCGTATAGGCGTAGACGATGCCCATGTCGGCTACGTGCGCTTGGGAGATCCATGTCTTCTGGCCGTTGAGCAGGAATCCGCCTTCGGTCTCGGCCGCGGTGGTCTTCATGGAGGCGACGTCCGAGCCGGTATTGGGCTCGGTGATGGCAAAGCAGCCCAGCCATTGCCCAGCCACGAGCTGCGGGATGTATTTCTCCTTCTGCTCGTCGTTGCCGTACTTCTGGATGATGAGCGCTGGCCCGTTCATCTGCATGTTGAACGGCAGGCCCCAGGACGCGTGGACCTTGGCCACTTCCTCGGCCATGATGCAGGCCGCGAGGTGACCGAACTGCGTGCCGCCGAACCGCTCCTCGATCACAGAGCCAAAGAATCCGAGCTCGGCCATTTTTTGGACGCGCTCGGGACGGAAGCGGTGGGCTTCTTCGTCAGCCTCGACCGTGGGGGCGATTTCTTCTCGGGCGAACTTGCGAGCCGTGTCGCGCGCGAGCGTTTGTTCTTCGCTGAGATCAAAATCCATTGCCAATGACTCCTTGATGGGCGTTCTAGACGACGGCACCTGGGCCGCTTGTGCTACTGGCTCATCTTTTTATCAGTTTGATTTAGTTCAGACAAGTGGGGGGGATTCTAGGCAGGGGCATCGCCCGGCATTGCTGTGCACCCTGATGTCGATCTCTATTAAGAACGGATGGAACGAGCTTACTTCACGGGCCTGGTGCCCGCCTCTGCCTCCTTCACGAAAACCAATCTATCGAGGATCACTTCGGAGTCAAGAATGGCGTCGGCAGTGTCGTGGAGGTGGAACGTGAGGGTGAGCTCCTCGCCAGGCTCGACTGGCCAGGTCGTGACGAGCCACCCAGTGGAGGAACCCTTGGTATAGCCAACGCTGTAGTCGCCCAGGTAGTCGGTGGCTTCGGTACCGCATGAGAAGCCCGTGCCCGTGATGTCGGTGTTGAGCGCCGCCGTGGTACAGCCGTCGTACCAGCAGCACTCGGACAGGGCGCTGTTGATGGCGACGTAGCAGTATCCCTCTCCCTCGGTACAGCCGAGTTGGCCGGCTGGGCAGGTGAAGTCGGGCTTGGCCACAGTCGGACGGCATTTGGTGAAGTTGATGACCTGGTCTTTTCCGCCGGTCGTGATGGGTCCGTTCAGCAGCATATAAAATTTGTCGTTGAAATCGCGGCCCACGTACTCATCGTATTCCTCGGAAAAAAAGATGTAGTGAATCTTGATGCCGTGAGCCTCCAGAGGGGCTCTGAGATGCAAGGTCCACTCCACCACGTCGTAGCTCGGATACTCCTCCGGCGCGTAGGGGTCTGGCACTGAGGGAAGTTCGAGCAGCGACCCGTTCGAGCACAGAGTCACGTTGTGGTCGTCGGGGTCCACCGGAGATTTTGGCACGGCCTTGCCTGTGGCCATGAGCGCGTAGGAGCCATTCATTAGGGGCTCGAGGTCGTTGCTCGCGCTGCCAAAACGGGCCACCGCGGCGCGTGAGATGGCGGGCCTATTCTCGTTTTTGCATGTGGGTGAGGCATATTCTTGTTCAATGAAGACGTCGTCGTCACACAGATCTACGGCGCAGCGGAGGTGTTCGAGCTGCGTGCCGATGGATGGGCAGTTCGAGCAGTCTGGCAAGATCTCTTCTGGGGCGGTGGGCGTTGTCGAGTCGCTCACTGTGTCCGAATCATCTTTGGCGGTTCCCGAGGGACGCAGGGTGCTGCTCTCGCACGCGAGCAGAAGGAACGGGAAAAAGACCAGAGACGTTATATTTTTGGTACGGTTCATGCTGCCTCCTCGATGCGCGTTGTCACCTTGAACCATTCTAGCGGTAATTGCAGGCAAATGGGGAACAAGGTGCGTAGAGAAGTGTGCGTTTGTAGCCCTTTGAGGTGTGTAAAAATTTTCGCATCTCGCGGAGAAAGGACGGAATTTGGTATGAAAGCTCTTTCAGTGCTGCAAGAGCACGATATCGAGCGTCGCTTGGAGCGTCGCCCGGAGGAGGCAATAATGTTCGATGTGCCGTCCACTGAGTTGCGGAAGAAAACAGATAGGGCATCCGAGCCACCGCAGCCTGCCGAGGTCACCGAGAGTGAGGCGCCCGTCAATCTGGCCCGCTCTCGCCTCAACATTTTGTTCGATGATGGCACGTTCGAGGAAATAGGCGCCGACGTGGTCGGCCGCGCCACGGATTTCGGTCTCGACAAGAAGCAGATCCCCGGCGACGGCGTGATTACCGGCAGCGGCGAGGTCAACGGTCGCATCGTCTTTGCGTTCTCCCAGGACCGCTCGGTGATGGGCGGCTCCCTCGGCGAGGCCCATGCCAAAAAGATCGCCCGCATCCAGGATCTGGCCATGCAGGCCAAGGCACCCATCGTGGGCATCAACGATTCGGGCGGGGCGCGCATCCAGGAGGGCATCGACTCCCTGGGCGGCTACGGCGAGATCTTTAGGCGCAACGTGCGCATGAGCGGCATGGTGCCGCAGATCTCGATGATCCTCGGGCCTTGCGCTGGCGGTGCGGTGTACTCCCCCGCGCTCACCGACTTCGTGGTCATGGTCAGCAAGCAGAGCTACATGTTCCTCACCGGCCCCAAGGTCGTCAAAACCGTGACCTTCGAAGACGTGGACGCCGAAACTCTGGGCGGTGCCGATACCCACGGCCGCACTACGGGCATCGCTCATCTCGTTTACAAGGACGAAGAGCAGGCCCTGCTCGGCGTTCGTGAGCTGCTCAGCTTTCTTCCCCAGAGCTACCTGTCGAAGCCGCCGTACTTCGACCCGATCGACCCCATCGACCGGGACCTGTCCGAGCTCGAGACCGTGATCCCCGTATCGTCGCGTCAGGTCTACGATGTGAAGAAGGTGCTCCTTCCCACGTTCGATAAGGATTCCTTTTTCGAGATTCAGAAGAACTGGGCCAAGAACATCGTCGTGGGCTTTGCCCGCCTCGCCGGCTATTCGGTCGGTGTCATTGCCAACCAGCCGGCCATGATGGGCGGCGCCCTAGATTACAACGCCTCGCGCAAGGCCGCTCGGTTCATCCGCACCTGCAATGCGTTCAACGTGCCGATCATTTCTTTCGTAGACGTGCCGGGCTTTTTGCCAGGGACGGGGCAGGAGCACGGAGGCATCATCGCTCACGGCGCCAAGCTCATGTACGCGTACTGCGAAGCCAAGGTGCCCAAGCTCGCCATCATCCTGCGCAAGGCCTATGGCGGTGCGTACATCGTCATGTGCTCCAAGCATGTGGGCGGAGACGTCAATCTGGCGTGGCCCACGGCCGAAGTGGCAGTGATGGGCGCCATGGGAGCCGTGGAGGTGCTGTTCAGCAAAGAGTTGCAGAACGCCTCGGACAAGGATGCGGTGGCGAGCGCCAAAAAAGAAGAGTACGAGACCAAGTTCCTCAACCCACAGCGCGCGGCCCAGCGCGGCTACGTCGATGCCGTGATCTCGCCCAAGGACACGAGGTCCAAGCTCGTGCGGAACCTCAAAGCGACGATGGGAAAGTCCGAGGAGCGCGTGCCCAAGCACAACGGCAACATCCCCACTTGATTGACCCTCAGCTCGAGCCTAGAACCTTTGGGATCTATCTCCATCTGCCGTTTTGTCGTTCGCGTTGCCTGTACTGCGACTTTTTTTCGACGCAGGTCGAAGAGGTGCCAGCTGCGAAGTATGCCGCTGCCGTGCATCGCGAGTGGCAGGCGCGGCGGAGTGCCTTCGAGGGACTCGCGTGCCAGTCGGTGTACATCGGCGGAGGCACGCCTTCGCTGTGGAACGCGCAGGACCTGCGGGCGCTCCTAGCGCCCTTTGTCGCTCTCGGGGCCCTCGAGGTGACCATCGAGGCCAATCCGGCGGACGTGGATGCCGCCTGGTTCGAGGAGCTCGCGACGCTCGGCGTCACCCGCTTTTCGATCGGCGTGCAGTCCCTTGACGACGAAAGACTCAAGCTGCTCGGACGCAGGCACGATGCGGCTTCGGCGCTTTTGGCCCTGGAACAGGCAAAAAGCAGCGGCGCAGAGACCAGCGCTGATCTCATCTACGCTACGCCCGGCTCGTCCAGCGAGGGGATCGCGGCGGAAGTCGATCGGCTGGCTGGGCAGGGGGTGGACCATGTCTCCGCCTACGAGCTCACGCTCTCCAAGGGAACGACCTTGGCGCGCTTGGTCGAAACTGGGCAGCTAGAGGCCCTAGACGAGAACGAGACCTTGGCACAGTGGCATGCGGTGGAACAGGGTCTCGGCCGCCATGGCCTCCTGCGATACGAAGTCTCGAATTTCGCGCGACCAGGTCGGCAGTGTCGTCACAATGCCCTGTATTGGCGCGGCGGCTTGTACGCTGGCCTGGGGGCCGGAGCCCACGGACATCTGCGCAAGGGCGAGGCGTGGATTCGCTACGCCAACGGCACGGACATCGACCGCTATCTCGTGAATGCGGCAGGCAGCGCCTTTGCTCCGCTCGAAGGTGGCCAGGCAGAGGTCGTCGAGGCAGCGCAGCGAGCCATCGAGCTCGTCATGCTCGGGTTGCGGACGGTCGAAGGCGTTCATTGGCCTTTGGTGAGAGCCTGTTTGACAGAGGCAAAGGCAGGGGAATTTCTTCGGGTCGCGGCGCGCATCGTGGGAAACGGCTATGCACAATGGCGCGGGGATCACCTGGCTCCAACCCCTTGCGGCATGCTCATGGCGGACGAGCTTGCGTCCTGGTTCTAGGCTAGAGTTTCGTCATTTTCTAGGGCCTCTCTACAAGCAGTCAGCCACGGCTTCGATTAGAACCGCGATGTCCTCTGCCTGAGTGTGGAAAAAGGGGATGTTAGGCACTTCCTTTTTCTCAGAAGGGGGGTGTCGAGGCCTACCTCGAGGCGGTTCGAGCCAAGTGCGCCGAAACTCCGGAGGGGTTCGAGTCGGTCACCTTCGAAGCGCGGCGCGCGCCCTTTGCCGCGCCCCCTCGCCCCTCCGGTGCGAGGAGAGGCGTTC
>JALOQD010000343.1 GCA_025453525.1 Myxococcota bacterium | reverse complement strand
CATTTGGAAGGTCGGCGCCTCCACCGTGGATATCACCAAAATGACCTTCCACACCGCCAATGACCGCTGGCCCGACATCTTTCTCGGGAACCCGCAAGGGCAAAGATGAAAAGGCGACTGCCTCGCTGCTTAAGCGCTTTGGCCTGGGCCATGCTGCTCAGCCTCACCTGCGCCCTCATGGCCAGCGCTCCTGCCCTCGACAAGTGGCGCGCGCGCAGTCACATCGAGGCGATCTTGCAGGGCATGGACGGCTCGGCCATGGAGCCGTCGCCGGAGCTGAACCTTTTGGCCCTGAGGCACGAGGCCCCGCTGCTTTCCACCTGGGGCAACCTCGGCGGCTGTGGCGTGGGCGGAGGCGCGGCGAGCGGCGCTGCGGTCAAGTGGGTGGGACGCGGTGTTACCGGAGGGCTGGTCGACTTGCAACTGATGATCACCGAGGTGTTCGCCCTGGACGGCGGCAAGCAGCTCACGGTCGTAGGAAGGGCAGGGACCAAGCTCGGCGAGAAGTGGGTCATCGGCGTCAATGCGCCCTTTCGGTACAACATCGAAGAAATCGATCGCGGCATTCAGGCCGTGCCCCAATACAAAACAGGGCACTTGGTGGGTCTGGGAGACATGGGCCTCGACCTCGGGCGCAAGCTCGGCATTGCCAACAACTCCCTGCTCGCGCTCGGCGTGTCCTTCCCCACAGGGTCCTACGACTCGGCTCGCGCTGGCGGCGAGGTGCCGTTTCGTTCAGAGCTCGGCACCGGCGTTATGGGTGCGTCCCTGTCCTTTGAGCACACCATCGACCGCACCTGGGGTTTGTGGATCGTGGGAGGCTCGGGCAACTACGGCGGCTGGGAAAACAAGGTCGGCGATCTGAGGGCCTCTTCGCTCACGGCCTTTTCCCACGTGGGTTTCCTCCTCGGGCCGTTCGTTCCCTCGGTCGGTCTGTCTGTGACAGGCAAATTCTTCAAAGACAGGGCACAGGAATATGCGGGCGAGGAGATTCCAAACCAAGCCATGCTGCTGTTCCCGGTCAGCTTCTCGTTGGAATGGTCCTCGGACTACATCGCCATCCTCGCCTCGAGCTCTCTGCAGCTTTCCACCAGCGGCCTGGACGGCGTGCTGATCGGCCTGGACATGCAAACCTCGCTGTTTTAGGGCAAGCGAGTCAAAGGAGAACCCGTCATGAACAAAGACATGAGCAACGACATGGTCATCACTTTTCCCGGCGGCCTGCGGGTCAACGCCGACTTTGGCGGCTTTGAGTTCAAAACCGATCAGCCAGCCCAAGGCGGCGGAGACGGCAGCGCGCCATCTCCGTTCTCTATGTTCCTCGCATCGCTCGGCACGTGCGCTGGGTTCTATGCCCTGGCGTTCTGCCGGCAGCGCGATATTCCCACCGAGGGGATTCGCTTGGTGCAGAAACTGACCCCGCGAGCCACTGGAGGCATCGAAAAGATCGCCATCGAAATCGAGGTGCCGCCGAGCTTTCCCGAGAAGTACCGGGGCGCCATTGCCCATGCGGCCGGCGCCTGCGCTGTCAAAAAAGCCATCGAGCATCCCCCGGCCTTCGAGGTCAAAACCGTCGTCACGCCGTGAGAGACACATGCCCAGAATCATCACCCACGCCGTGCCTGTCGAAGCGGTCCAAGAGATCAGCGCTGACCTCGCCCGGGACATTGCCGTGTTGCTCGAGATCCCGCGGGATCACATCGTCATTCAGGTGAGCTCGGACGTGTTCGTCGAAGAAGGACAGATCGCGTCGAGTTATCCGTTTGTCGAGGTGTGTCTGTTTGATCGAGGTCATGAGAAAGAGGACGAAATCGCGCGGATTGTCACGCGGCACTTGCGCGCTTCTGGCTACTCCTGCGTCGAGGTGTACCTGACGAGGCTCGAGAAGCGGCGCTACTACGAAAACGGACAGCCTTTTTAGTCTGTTTTTTTAAAGACGTGTAGGCCAGATGAAGGCCCTCTTCGTCGCCGCCGCCGCCGCCATCAACAGAACTCAAGAACGGGGTCTCGTCCTTCGACGCCAAGCCACGTCCGCAGAGCCGTTTGCGAACTGGAGGGAACAGCCGGAATGTAATTTGTGACGGGGTCTGACCCTTGGTCTTGGTCATGAAAATTCGCGGGGGTACGCCCGTATTTTCTGAGGAAAGCTGGCTATTCGACGATTCGTCGCGCGTCAATGGTCGAGTAAAACGGCTCGGTGCCGGGTTTCCAAGGCAAGGAGGTGAGAAGACGCCGTCGGGTGGAGCGATTGCGCGTGATGTCGTCTGGGGTCTTGGCAATCGACAGCATCAGCGCTTCGTATGCCTTGAGATCCAGCGCGCTGAGGTCTTCTGAAGCAGCGAGGCGTTTGGAGATCTCGGCATTGAGCAACTCGTCGTTCATGAACAAGGGATAGGAATTGACCTTGCCGTGCACCGCTTGCTGCAACACCGCCGCGGAGTCGTTGCACACGCCGCTGAGGCCCCAACCGTCGAACGGCGCATTTCGTTCCTGCGCCACGGCGCGAATCACGTCGACAACGTACCCGCCGTACACCATCGCCAGGGCCGCTTCTTCGGTGGAGAAAGAGCTATCGCTGACCTTTTTGCCCAGCCAGGAGGGCAGCTCCATGCTCCCTTCGCCGTAGAAGCCGGTTTTGGGAATTCCTTGATAGTATTGAACTGTCCCGTTGATGCGCTTGCCCTTGGTCGCGGCCGTGGGCCGAATCGAAAAAACCATCTCCGAGTGCATGAGCGGCAACACGCCTTCCGTGCCGTTGGAGTCTTTGTAACCCGTGCGTAGGAACACCGTGGCGGCGACAGGATGGTTCACGCCGCTTTCATCTCGCGAATAGACGGGCACGAACGGAGCGACATAATGACGAACCTTGGCGTTGATCTTGTGCCCGTTCTCGATGAGCGCTTGGAGGAAGTCCGCGAGTCGCGCATAGCGTTGCCCGTTGTAGATCACGACGAATCGCTCGTTTTCCTGCGCTCTGACATTGGTTCCGAGTCGTTCTACCACCTCAGCCAGGACGAAATTCTCTCGCAGTTGCTGCGGAGGAACGTTTTTGTCGCGCAGCACGCCCCAGTACAGATCGAAACCCAGCGGCAGCAGTTCTCCGGGCGGAACGGTGTACTGATCGGCGGCAAAAGTACCGAAATCGAATATCCTCGGCAGTTGGTACTCGGCCTTCAGGGGCGCGGGCATCGGCAGTGACGGTTGCGGCAAGTCTCCACCCGCCGAGGTCAAGATGTCGAGCGCGACTTTCCTCAGGGCGTCGAGTTGAACCGGGGTGAACTGCAGCATGTCAAGGGCGAGGTTAGGGTTGTCTTGGAACGCCTCGAACCATGAGGGATCGATGGCTGTGCCGGTGGCCTGCGCGACGTCCTCGAGCAGGCTCCGAAGAAATTCTTCGCCTTGCGGTTGGGCGACGATGTGTTGGATGACCTCCTCGAGACCAACCGTATCTGGATATCGGCCGGGGACGAGGCTGTAGATGTCATGGGCGGTCGCCGGTTCTGCTGTGAAATTGTCAGGCGAAAGTCCGTAGGAACGCGCCGCAATTTCATTGGATGCACTGGAAAGTCCTTCGTCGATCCGCTCCAACCAAACCGCATCATCGGCGGAAACGCCTTGCTGGGTCGCAATTTTGTCCCCTAGCAAGTAGTCTGGTTCGCTGCAGCCAAAGAGAAAGCAAGCGGCGATGATTCCGATCCATACTTCAGATATTCGAGCTCTCATTTTATTCTCTCCTTATCTTTCTCTCATCGATTGGACGAGAGTTGCTCCGAGCATTCTCTCGGATCAGCCTTTAGCTGCGGGGAATGTAACCTCCCAAACCTCGCGCACAATCGGTTGCGGCAGGTCATGATGCGGGGTATCAAAACGAGATACTCGTCGTATCCGACGCTGACATGAAGCGTCGAGCACAGGAGCGCGGGCTTTGAGCGAAAAGATACGCATCATCGAGGCAGTCCGGCACCGAATGCGTCGGCAACACCTCACCTACCGCGAGTTGGCGCAGCGGATGGGTGTAAGCGAAGTCAGCGTCAAACGCTATCTTTCCCAAGGGCACTTCAACCTAGATACCCTTGACAGGATATGCGGAGCCCTGGGTGCCTCGCTGGAGGAGCTGTTCGAAGAGCAGGCATCTCGGAGCGAGGGGGAGGAAGAGTCCTTTACGCCGGAACAGGAGCAAGCCTTGGCCAAGGACGAACTCTTGTTTGCGGCGTATTACTTGGTCGGCGATGGTTGGGAGTTCGCGGCGTTGCTGGAGCGCTTGAAAATCAAGGAAGCTCCACTCACCAGGCTCCTCATAAAGTTGGAGCGACTAGGACTGGTGGAGTATCGCTCCAACGAAGATATTCGGATCAAAGTGTCCACGCAGACCCCTTGGAAGAGCGGCGGACCGTTATGGCAACGGTACAAGCAACAGGCGTTGCAGGAATTTTTCAACTGTCTTTTTTTGACGCAGCGCGAACACTTACGCGTCACGCCGGCTGCGGTGTTCGAGGAAACCGCGATCGTGATTCGCCGCATGCTCGAACGCGTGCAAAAGGACATCCGCAAGCTGGTCGACCTCGATCATGGCCGCAACGTCCGCGATTTGCCTCGTGAGCGCTATTGGTTCATCACGGCGATCCGGCCGATTCAGTTCAGCGCCATTCACCGAGGCGCCTTGCCAGAGCAAACGAGCGGCCACCCC
Organism: Myxococcota bacterium; assembly: GCA_025453525.1. Lineage (GTDB taxonomy): Bacteria > Myxococcota_A > Polyangia > JAAYKL01 > JAAYKL01 > JALOQD01. The sequence continues at coordinate 1,047 of JALOQD010000343.1, read as the reverse complement.
CGAGGATGAAGAGTGTCCCTCCTCAAAATTCCATCCTGGAAAACCTGGTCCAGAAAAGCCTAAGTTCCCAATGACTTCCCCAACACCGGTCAGAGGATTCCAAATCTCGTACATATTCGCTTTTCATGGAATATCTACAGTGCCAACGCCTGCCTGCCGACATGCCCCGTCGACGCTTTTTCCGGCAAGCTGGAAGGAGTGGAATTGGATCACCCTCTTCATCCAAGCTTGCCGCGCGTGCTGCATGTCTCGCTCGGCTCTCGCCCTCGAAAACCTCGCTTTGCGCCAGCAGGTCAATGTGCTGCGACGCCGTTGCCCAAAGCCGCTGCTGACCTACATCGACCGCCTCTTCTGGGTTGGGCTGTCCAGAGTCTGGCCCGACTGGCGTTCGGCTCTCGACATCGTCAAACCGGAGACTGTGCTGCGTTGGCACAAGCTCGCGTTCAAGGCCTACTGGCGACGTAAGTGTGAACGGGGGCGCAAGCCTGTCTCCGATGAGGTCATCGCCCTGATCCGCAAGTTTCACGCAGCCAATCCTACCTGGCAGATCATCGAAGCGTTCCCCGAAAAGACCGCGCCCAAGTATCTCATCCGGGATCGCGATGGCACCTACGGCAAGGAGTTCCGAAGGCGCATCAAAAACATGGGCATCGAAGAAGTCCTCTGCGCGCCTCGGTCTCCCTAACAAAATGCCTTGTGCGAACGAGTGATCGGCACTTGTAGAAGCGACGGACTCGACCACGTCATCATTTTCAACGAACGCCACTTGCTGCGCGTTCCTCGTCAACTGGTGGACTATTACCACAACGATCGGACCCATCTGGCACTCGACAAGGATTGTCCCATTCATCGTGCCGTCGAACCTCCCGAAGATGGTCCAATCCGAGCGATCCCGATCCTCGGCGGGCTGCATCATCGGTACACCCGCAAAGCGGCCTGAGTTGGTCGACGCGTAACCGTTCACCCCACCCCTGTCAGGCCGTCTCTGCCTAGTTGAGATTGGGCACGATGGACGGGATGATGTGTCCGGCGAGGTGTGCTTGATAG
>JALOQD010000342.1 GCA_025453525.1 Myxococcota bacterium | reverse complement strand
GGTATACCGGCCTCGTCTCGACGGGGCCGGTTCCAACGTTTCTCTCGCTCCTCGTTCTGCTTTTGACTCGTCGGTTTGAGGTCGAAGACTTCGCTAGTACCCTTTACCATTCGCATTGACCGGGAATGCCTTGGGGGTACTTTTCGATGAGTTTTTCAAAGGCGATGATCGACCACACCGTGTAACGCTCAGGACGGGCGCGCATATCCTCGAGGATGCGCGGCATGGTTTCCCAGTCGTAGCCGTCCGCCTCTTCGGGATTGGGGGAGAGCGCGGCCTCGAACCGCCCGGCGAACACATGGTCGAATTCGTGCTCGATGAGTCCGTGATCGAGCTGGGCACGATAGACAAAGGTGAAGAGCTCGACCAGCTCGCAGTCGAAGCTCATCTCCTCGAACAGGCGCCGATGGGCCGCTTCTGCCACCTCTTCGCCGGCCCGCGGGTGACCGCAGCAGGTGTTGGTCCATAAGCCGCCCGAGTGGTACTTGCTCGCAGCCCTTTTTTGCAGCATCACCCGGCCGGCCCGGTCACACACAAAAATGGAAAAACAACGATGCAAAACCCCCCGACGATGGATTTCCATCTTTTCTTCGGTCCCGATGGGGTTGTCGTTTTCATCGACGAGGATAAGCATTTCGTCCATTGAGCTGCCCTTTCGTTTACGGCGCCTTAAGCCGCTCCGTATCATACAACCGGCTCACTTCGCCGACAAAGCTTCTGTTGATGATAGTGTCGACTCGACTTGCTCCCCCGATCTTTGCGAGCTAACCTTTCTTCACCATTGTTTTGAACACAGAAGGAGAGCGCTATGGCTAATCCGACCGTCGTATTTGAGACGTCTCTGGGCTCATTTGAGGCCGAAATTTACCTCGCCGAGATGCCGATCACGGCCAAGAATTTCCTAGAGCTGGCAAAGGCCGGGTTCTATGACGGACTGCACTTTCATCGGGTCATCGAGGGGTTCATGATTCAGTTCGGCTGTCCCTACAGCAAGGATCCCCACAGCCCCCGCTGCGGTACTGGAGGACCGCCCCATGGCACGATAGCGGACGAGCACCCGGAGAACGCCAAGCTCTCCAACGAGCCCGGCACGCTCTCGATGGCCAACACCGGCCGCCCCAATAGCGGCGGGTCGCAGTTCTTCATCAACACCAAGCACAACACGTACCTGGATTGGTTCACTCCTGGACCGTCCAAACACCCGGTGTTCGGTCGCATCACGGGAGGGCTCGATGTGGTCAAGAAGATCGAGACCACGCCCACCGACGAGCGCGACCGACCCGAGACCCCGGTGAAGATGATTTCCATTTCTACAAAGGAGTGATTCCCCATGCAGCACCTCGGCAAGCGCCTTGCCCTGGCCGCGGCGATCGCGGTCGCGCTCGGTCTTTGGAGCTCTTCGTCCCTCGCAGACTCCAAGGAAGAGGCCAAGAAGCACTTTGACAACGGTACGCAGATGATGGAGCTCGAGGACTTCGGCGGCGCAGCAGCCGAGTTTCAGACGTCGCTTTCGCTGTTCCGAACCTCGAGCGCTCTGTTCAATCTCGCCATGTGCCAGAAGGCCCAGCACCGCTACCCCGAGGCTCTGGACAGCTTTAGGGCGCTTTTGAGCGAGTTCGGGGGCAAGCTCACCGAGGACACTCGGAAGGAAGTGAGCGAAAACATCGCCACCCTCAGCCGGATCATGGCCGAGGTGGAGGTCGTCACGAACGTGTCTGGGGCATCGGTCCACATCGACGGGATGGCCGCTGGCACGACACCCCTGGCCGCGCCAGTGCGAGTGGGGGCAGGCAGTCGACGCATCTCCGTGTCCAAGGCCGGCTACGCCACTGCCGAGAAACAGGTGCAAATCGCCGCGGGCGGTAGGGAGTTGGTGCGGTTCGAGCTCGTGGCCGAGGCCTCGAGCGCCTCAGTCGCGACCGGAGCGCCCAGCGTCGCTGCGCCCACGGGTCCTGCTGGGTATACGCAGGACAATCCAGATCCGGAGATGATCGCGGTGGAGAATGCCCTGGGCAAGCCCATGTACCGCGACTATCAGCGGTATCAGCGGGGGCCTGCGTCTCGCAAAATGGGTTTTGTTGAGTATGAGTACAGGGTGCTCAAAAAGAAGCGCACCAAGGGCATCGTGCTGGCGTGCGTGCTCACGCCGCTTTTTTTCGCGATCGGTACGACCCTCAATCTCGTTATGCAAAACCTGGCCGCGGAGCAGCGGGCCGATTCCGACGGCGATCTTTACAGCACCAACGACGGCGACGGCGCGGAGATCGGGTCCTGGGTGTTATTCACGCTGTTTGCCGCTGCCGGAACGGCGACGCTCATCCCTGGCGTGATCCACCTGGCCGTGGGCTCGAGCAAGTTGAAGAAGCTCAAGCCCGTCTACAAGCAATACGTGGAGGGCGTGACCCCCGCGGCCGAGACCCCGGCCACCGAGACTCCGCCCGAGACCCCGCCCGAGACCCCGGCGCCCGAGACGGCGCCGACAGCGACGACGGCCCGCCTCCAGCTCCACCTGGCGCCCGTGTTCGACCGCCATGGAACCCCAGCCGGCGCAGGCCTGGCCCTCGTGTTCTAGGGCCGCTGGGCCCGCGAGCCTTCAGTGTAACGCAGCGCTTCTTTCCAGGCTCTTGTAGCCAAGGACACATTGGGAAGGAATGAGAACTGCCTCGCTCCTCCCAGGAAGGAACGGTGCGTCATGGTACGGCCTAGGAGATTGAGCCGCGCCACCGGTGCGGTTTGGGGTCTGGGTATGGGAGCGCTCCTGGCACTCGCGCTCCTTTTCAGCTTCGCAGCGCAAGGAGAAGGAAAGATGGAGGCAAAGAACACCTCGAGCTCGAGCGAGTCTCGTCTCCAAAAGGCCACGTTCGCCGGAGGTTGCTTTTGGTGCGTGGAAGCGGCGTTCGATGAGCTGCGCGGAGTGGTGGAAGCGACCTCGGGGTACACGGGCGGCAAGACGAAAGACCCCAGCTACGAAGAGGTGTCCACCGGAAGGACCGGGCATGTCGAGGCAGTGCAGGTCCTCTTCGATCCAGCGGTCATTACCTATGCGGAACTTCTCGATGTGTTCTGGCGCCAGATCGATCCCGGTGACGCAGGCGGGCAGTTCGCCGATCGCGGCAGCCAGTACGCGACCGCGATCTTTTTTCACGACGAGCAGCAGAGGCGGGTAGCCGAGCAGTCTGCAAAGACCGTCTTGGGGCTCGGCCTGTTCGGCCAGCAGCTCGCCACGCGCATGGAACCTGCCGGACCGTTCTATGCGGCAGAGGCCTATCACCAGGACTATGCGAAAAAAAGCGCATCCCACTACGAGCGCTACAAGCGCGGCTCGGGTCGCGCTGATTTCCTCGAAGATGTTTGGACCAAGGTGCCTAAGAAAGCCCTTGTGCCCAAGGTGCACACAGAGCAAGGCAAAGCTTCTAAGCCGAACAAGGCCGAGCTCAAGCACAAACTGCCTCCACTCACCTACCATGTGACCCAGGAGCGGGGCACAGAGCCGCCGTTTCAAAACGCCTACTGGAACGAGCACCGCGAGGGTATCTATGTGGATGCCGTGACCGGTGAGCCGCTCTTTAGCTCCAAGGACAAATACGACAGCGGCTCTGGCTGGCCGAGCTTCACCCGGCCTTTAGACGAGGGTGCGCTCGTCATGCTCGAGGACTTCGAGCTCGGCACGATGCGCGTGGAGGTTCGAAGCCGCGGCGGCGATTCCCACCTCGGGCACGTGTTCGACGACGGTCCAACGCCCACGGGTCAGCGCTACTGCATCAACTCCGCGGCCCTGCGATTCATCCCCAAAGAGGAGCTATCGACCTCGGGGTATGGCAGGTACCTCAGACTTTTCGAACGCTAGTTGGAGCGACGCGACCCCCGTCCCCCGGAACGCTCAATCGGCAGGCAAATTTTTGAGGGCCATGATCTCTGTTTCATTCAATTCCCAGCCATAGACCCTGATGTCATCGATGTTGCCATCTACTAAGAAAAGGGGGGTGCTGTATGGTCGGTTTCCTATTCTGAAGATGGAACCAAGACTAGTCCCGATGGGGTCGAGACTCGCCTCGATTTCCGTGTGCATGATTCCGTTGACATACCCTCTAAACGTTCCGCCTGTCCTCCACGTGATCGCAAGATGGGTCCACTCTCCTGGTTGGATAATACCGGTGTTAAATGAAAAACGTGTTCCACTGGAATCCCAAATCTCGGGATACAGACCGCCAGAAGCAACACCCAGAAGCCAGCCGCTATAAAAGGAAGAGCGAAAGGCCCGTCCAATGACTTTCTGATCAGTCGCGGGATCTGTCAGCTTCACCCAAACCGAGACAGTGAGCTCGTGACTCAGCCCCAGGGGTGAAGGATTGTCTTCGTTGTAAAAGTATTCTTGATTTGCGGCAGTAAAAAGATAGGAGCTGCTCGGAAGCCCATCTCTGTTCGCATCCAGAGTCGGACTGGCGGTCGACGAAGACAAGGGGATGCTGTTCGGGCCACCATCGCTGGAGTTTCCAGAAAAAGGAAAGAAGGCGACAAGGTCATCGAGCGCCCTGCGCGTCGTTTCAGTGGCCATGTTATACACGGTCTCATTACCAAACGAATCCCTCACTAGGATATTGAAGTAATACGCGCAAGCAGGTTGAAGCCTCGAAACATCAACGGTGTCGATGTTTTTAGACCAATCTCGAATGGGGGTTCCGGCCTGCGCGCCCTCCAGGGTGTCGAGGTTCGAGCTCAGGGAGCTGACCACCTTGTATTCCAGGTTGCTTTGAGGGGTATGATCATCACTCGCTTTGTCCCATGCCAGAGTCAGGGCATCTGCTGTGACCGCCGTGATGGTGATTGTGCCTCCATTGCCGGGGATGGGTGGATCTGTGGGATTTTGCGAGGCAGAAGAGGAATCTGAGTCGGTCTCCTCCGAGGTGCTGCTCGCGGTCGCGCTGTCGTTGTTGGTATGGGTTTCGGTGTCGTGGGTCTCTGAATCTGAAACAGAAGCAGTGCCAGTGGAGCTCTCGGTGGCCTCTCCGGTGTCCTCGGCCATGGGCTCTTTGACCTCTGCACATCCTGCGAACACCAGTATCGCTGTCAAAAAAAGAATTAAGGAGAGCGGTTTCATGGAGTTACTCCGTTTTTTTTTGTTCGAATTGGGGTAATTCGAACAAGGTATCTGTCATGTTGCGTCGTCTCTAGTTTGTTTTAGTCTCATTGTCTTTAGGGTAAAGATGTGTTGACCTCGTGGCAAGGTGGGACCTTTCCGTCCAATGCTGGCCGAGCGCTTGCGGTGGGTAGAATTTTTTTAAGGAGAGTGCGGCATCAAAGCGCGCCTTGCGCTGCGCTCCGAATCGGACCATGTTTTCTTGAGACTGCAGCTGCCGCGGTCGCCGCTCAAACCTGTGGTCAAGGAGGGAACGTGGACTGCGAATGCCTGGCCGGTTGCCCATTTTTCAATGATCTCATGACGAGCATGCCCTCATCCACCGAACTTATTAAAAAGACATACTGCCTGAAAGACTGGGCCCACTGCGCCCGGTACGTGGTTTTCAAACACAAGGGCCGGCAAGCTGTGCCCCTGGACCTCTTTCCAACGCAGATCGATAGAGTCGGAGAAATCCTCAAATAGCGGGTCTTCCTCCCTTTGCCCCATCTCGTGGACGACTTTTTGAGCTGTTTTCAGTAGGTTCTCAAAAAGTCGTGGCATATACCTTCCGCTCCTGCGGAAACTCGAACATGGTCATTCGATCTTCCGTGGTATGACGACTCGAACAGTCCTCG
>JALOQD010000063.1 GCA_025453525.1 Myxococcota bacterium | reverse complement strand
ACCGGCACTGTGTGGGAGTGCACGCCGACCACGTCGTAGGGATGCCAACCGAGTAAGAGAGCCGCGAGCTCTGCGTAACTGAGCACCGGAATGTCGAACTGCCGGGAAGTGAGCTCGGCTACCGCGTGCTGACCCTTGTCGAGGAAAACGCCGCAGCCAGGGCAGTTGGTGAGGATGAGGTCTGGTTCGTACGGCGCCATGCTGCAGAGCTTCTTTTGCACGCAGGCCATGGTGTAGCCGCGGTTGGGGCGGATCATGCACTGGCGAAATCCCATACCGCAGCAATGCCGCCGCTCAGGGTAGTCCACTTCGACTCCGCCCCAGGCGCGGATCGGAGCGGCGAGGACGTCGCAGTCCACTGCTCCGCCAACCGAAAGGTGAGGAAACACCTTGGCGTAATGACAGCCCACATGCTCCACCACGCGCAGGGGACGACCCGTCCTTTTTTCGACCAAGCGATGAGGCATTCTCGCGGCCAGGGAGTCGCGATACTTGTAGACGAGGTCACTCGCGTGAACGACGTGCTTGGGTCGAATGAGGGCGCGACCGCAGGCTTCTCGCAACCACCGGTCGACCTTCTCTGGCAGGTCGGGCTCGTGGTCCAGGAGTTCGAGACACTCCTGGTGGATGGCAAACGACGTGACGCAGGCCGTGGCGATGTTCTCCATGCCAGCCTCGGCGGCGAGGGACCAGAGGCGCGCCACCACGAGAAGCGTGGTCTCCATGACCATGACATCACCGTGGCTGAGGATGCCCGAGCAGCAGGTGTGCTCGGATTCGAGGCCATTGCCCGGCAGCCGCCAGTTCAGGCCCAGGGTATCGAACAGCCGGCAGAGAATCGGTTCGGTCGCCGGGGACAAAGCACCGAGGATGCAGCTCGGTGTGAGGTAGTAATTGTCCGCGGGAATCGTCTTGATGGGTCGAGGTAAGGTCATGGCATCATCCCTCGGTTGCGACCTTGGCAAGGTACTCATCGATGGACAGCCCCAAGGAAGCAGCGTGATCCGCGGCGTGATCTTCGAGGGTGTTCCACAAGAACGCCGTGCCGCCTACGTGCACGCAGCGCCGCAGCTCCTTGAGCGTGGCAGGCGGGACCTTTCGACCTCCGAATACGCCGTCCATATCCGGGCTCGCGCCGAGCGTTTCGTAGTGGCTATCGAGGCTCTCGTAAAACTGCGCGTGACGCGGTCCAAAGTCGGGATGCTGCGTGGGATTCGGGTTGCGGAAGTACAGGCTACACGCCCGGTTCCAGAAGTTGCCGCCCCAAAGGTGCCTGGCTGCGTACTGCTGGCGACCTCGGGCGCTTCGAAGATGAAAGCCTTTGATCTCAGCGAGACATCGCAAGGAGGAAACCAGAGCCATGATGCTGTTGTCGCGGGTGCAGCGGGCCTTGCACGATCCACACTGGCCGCACAGCCAAAGAATGTCCGAGGCGAGCAGCTCTTCGATGCGTTCCTCGTCGCGAGATAGGGCCACATCCACGATGAACCGCGGGTTGTATTCCTCGTAGTACTGAGCTGCCGGGCAGACCGATGTGCACATGCCGCAGAACATGCAGCTGCGCAGGCTGTGACGAGCGACCATGTGGTTTTCGATCCACCAAGTCAGAGTCTCCGAGGCAGCGCGTTCGTACCACGCGTGGATTTCCGGTTTGTCCGGCTGGCTCACGAGCGCCCGGATTTCCCGGCGATCCTTCTCCCTCTCGAGCGCAGAACCGTACAGTTTCTGAATATTGGGATAGTGGCGTCGATCTCCGCGCGGCACGGACTCGTCGCGCAGCTTGTAGTAGGCAGCTGCGAGCGTGGCGTCCGAAAAGGTGGAAAGGTCCTTCTGATCGAGGTCGAGAAATGTTTCTTTGGTGCTGACCGTGGAAGGGGGTGCACTGGTGCTCCGGCGACGCGGAGCCGAAACCGAGGACGCAGGCGCCTCGGCGAGCTTTGCGTCGTAGTGGGATGCGGTGATCGCCGTGAGCCGATAGGCGCCGTGGGCGAGCTTGGTGAACGGCAGGCTCGCCAGAATAGACAGAACAATGACGAGATGCGCGAAGTACATGGGGTAGGCGATGGCGCCGAGATCGGCGAAGCGAAGGAGCTCCAGAGCCACGCCGGTCGTTGCGCAGAGCCAAACGGCAAAGAGAAACGACCAATCGAAGAAGGTGCTGTGGGTGTCTGATCGCTCGTCGCCGAGGCGTTTGAAGATCTGTGCTGTCGAGCCCAAAACAAGCGCGATAGAGCCGAGGTTGGCCAGCACTTTCAGAGGATGATCGAATGACAGAGGGTACGCCCCACCTGTGGCCAGGGTCAGCGCGGCTACGGCAGACACGAGGAGGAGCGCGAGCACGCCCCACAACACGCCGCGATGGGCCCATGAAGCGAGTCTTCGGCCCTCGCAGCTTGAGAATTTGGTGTGGCCGAGAACTTCGAGGCAGGCCTTGTGCAAGGCGAATAGGAGCACTTTCGCATTTCTCGTCCGGTGACCGCTCCGACGAAAGGCGCGCCAAGCCACTCGAACGCTTGAGGCCAGGCTCGTGAAAGCGGCGGCGAGCACGCCAAAGAACAGCAAGCACAGCGGCAGGTGGGGCAGCATGGCGCTGTACCGTACCGCAGTGCCTTGCGGCATGAAAGAGCCAGTAGCCGCGATGACCAGGGACAGTAAGCTGGCGCCGAAAAGTGGAACGAGGAAAAAGGTGAGCGGGCCTGTGCAGACCTTTGCCATCCAAGCAGGACAGGCAAACCGTTCGATTGCCAGGTGACGTAGACCAGCCATGACACGCCCGGGCCTGACTCCCGATGGGCACCGGTCCGAGCAATCGCCGCAGTCATAGCAGTTCCAAATGGTCGCGCAATCGGCGAGGCGCTCGTCGAGCCCGAGTTGCACATAGGTGATCTCTCGGCGTGGGAGAAGGCTCGCCTCGCCTGACAGGCCGCAGGTGGCCGTGCAGGCGCCACACTGCAAACACGAGGAGAGAGTGGAGACGTCGCGGCAATACGGGGCGAGAAAGGAGCCGGAGGGCTTGGATGCGCTAAGGTCGAAGGAGCGATCTTGCAACACGGTGACCACGCGACCGCGCAGACGCCATCCGTAATCGAGGTCTTTTTTCGTCGCGTTGGACACTTCGTTTCTAACTTTCAGCAAAATTTAGGCCAGCTCCGAAAAGCCGCGGCGCGTGGGAGGAAGTCCTGTGGGCCAGCATATGGCCTGGGCAATTCCGTCAAATGACACGGGTTGGCCGTGTATAGCAACGGATCGACAGAGATGAAAGAGCGGAGATCGGGCTCTTCGAAAGGGCGCACGGCCTTTTGTCCAAGGGAGCCTGTCGGCTAGCTTCGCAAGATCACATCCAGCCCTGCGAAAGCGGCGGAGCAAAGGGCAGGAGGGTCATGGCTCGCTGCCTGGAACGCAAGGGGAAACGAGCTCGACCACCGTGGCCCCCCAGCTCGATCCGCCCGGTGCCAGGCCGTAGGACTTTACCGCCGGGTGTTTGTCGAGCACGCTGTGGACCATGCGCCGCAGCACTCCCGTGCCCTTGCCGTGGATGAGGCGCACTTCGAAGATGTGAGCGGCGACGCATTCGTCCAGGTAGGTTCGCACCAGATCCGCGATTTCCCTGGGGGCAAAGCCGTGTAGATCGAGAACTCCATCGATCGGCAGCTCCACGATATCGGGCGGTTCGAGATCGTCGTCTTCGGGGAACATCATGGGGTCAGAGTGTCCTGGGAGCGGCGTGCGGGTCAAGGGTTCGCTTGGGCGGCCGGTGTATTGAGAAAAAGCTCTCAAATGGGGGTGGAGATTGGGCTGGGAGATGTCATGGCGAAGTGACACGAAGACAGGTGATGACACGACCGCGCGACAACCCGCTCCGCTTTGGAATGCGACCAGTTTCGCCAACGGCAGAATTCGGCGCTCCCCAATTTTCTAAAATTGGTTTTTAAATCCATTGTCTTAAGAGATCTCAAAGACACTGCTTTGACCACTGGGCTCGACACTTTACACAATATGGCATCCTTCTTGAAGCCCCGGAAGGATGAAATCTATCGGAGCCATCCAATGATAGATTTTTGGCGTTCAAGTAAGAGGAAGCAATTCATCAAAGGAGACTATTGTCATGAGTAACTGGATTAAGACGCGGTGTCTGCTCGGGTGCTTGGCATTCCTTTTAGCACTCGGTTGCGAGGCCATTGATTCCTTGGAAACCAATGATGTGGACGGCGAAGAGCTTGACGGGAGGGCGTCGACCGGTCACGCGTCCAACAACCTCGTGCCCGGTGGAGCGCTGGCCAGAGATCAATATCTCCAGTCATCCGATGGTTCCCATCGCCTCTATTTGCAAGGCGACGGCAATCTCGTGCTCAGGCGTATGTCGGACAAAAAAGCTCTTTGGTCCTCAGGCACCAGCGGCAAGTCCGCGACACAGTTTAAATTCCAAAGCGATGGAAATCTGGTGCTGTTCACGGCCTCCAAGTTAGCGGTCTGGCAGAGCAAGACCGCGGGGTCGAACGCTACAGAATTGCATTTGCACAGCGCCGGCCAGTTAGTGCTCTATCGGAATTCCACAGTCGTTTGGTCTGTCAATGGCTCGCCTGCCGCGGACAATTGTCCGAATGACCCCAAAAAAACCGAGCCTGGGCAGTGCGGCTGCGGCGTGCCCGAGGGTACGTGCTCCGGGGACGATGGGAGCCTGGAAACCGCTGAGCTTGTGCGTCGAGTGGCTGCGCTGCCAGACAAGACTCTCGTCGTTTTCGACTTTGATGACACTTTGTACGATCACGTCGATGGGGGGACGAGCAAGTGGGCGTCCTACGCCAAGAGCGCAGTGGATCATCTGAAGCAGCGAGGAATCGCCATCTCGGTGTGCTCGAGGAACAAGAACAGCAGCGGTTCCCTGAACCGATCGCTGCGAGGGCTCGATAGTCAGGTCTTCAACGATGCCTTCTTCAATTCGCCCGCGTTCCAGACAGACACAGGTTTAGATAAGTCGGACGACATCAGGCAAGCCATGGCGCACTTCGGCATCAGGCGAGATAGCCAGGTCGTCTTCTTCGACGATAATCAGGGCAACCTCGACCGCGTGAACGCAGCGACCGATGTCATCTCCATCATGGTTCATTCGAATGGCATCGACCGAAACGAGTTTCGTGATGGCATGAGCAAGCGACTCGGCGGAAGATAAAACGGCGACACCGGCTCGTGCGTTCAGCGAGGGCCAACTTGACTGGACACAGGTTGGACAGCTCTCACCTGAAAGTCGAACAGCCACACGCCCAGGAGGGGAAGCAGGTTCAGCGCGATGTTGAAAAAGGCGCGCGGCCGCTGTCGCTGGAAAGGCGACTTTGGTGTCGAGCTTTCGGTTTCCATGGGGACAAGTGTAGGGCAAGCGGCGCTGGCCGCGAGCGACGGGCAAGGCGCTCGTCGATTGCGACAAAAAATAGGAAGCACCCTGCGAATATTTTCCCCGTCCCCTCGGTCGCAATTGAGTGATAAAAGACGATCCGTTTGAAGGTGGAGAAGATCGACGGTTCGTAGAAAGGCAAAGGCTTCATGTTGTACCTGCGTCGATGGGTCTGCTGCGTCGTGCTCGCCTGCTCGCTCTTTGTTGCTTCGTCGGCCATGGCCGCGGACCTCGAGCCTATTCCGGCCAGTTGGGCCGCGGCGTTCAGCGCTGTTCGCCCAGACCCGCCTCCAGAGCGCCTCACGCGCGACAGTCACTACTGGGTTTCGGACGAGTCCTACCACCTCTTGTTCCGCCAGGCGATCGCTGACAAGGGCGGGGTGTTTTTGGGCATCGGGCCGGATCAGAATTACCTCATGGCCGGCTGGTCAAGACCCGAGGTGCTCATCCCCCTCGACTTCGACCAGGCGATCATCGACCTGCATTTCGCCTATCGCGTGGCCTTCCTCCACTCCGAGACCCCCGAGGCGTTCCGCGCCATGTGGACACAGGAAAAGGAAGCACAGTTCAAGGCTCTGTTAGAGACGGAGTACAAGGACAAGGACTCGAGGCAACTCAAGGGAATTCTCAAGGCCTTTGCCAGGGCGCGGCCCAAGGTGCTTCTGCGCTTCAAGAGAGTGAGCAAGCTCCATCGCGAGAAAGGCATTCCCACCTACCTCGACAATCCAGAGCAGTACGCCTATGTGCGCAAGCTCTACCAAACCGGGCGGGTGTTTCCAGTGCGCGGCGATCTCACGGCCACGACCACCATGCGCGACATCGGGGAGGCCTGTAAAAAACTGGGTCTCGAGATCAAGGTGCTCTACCTTTCCAACACCCAGCAGTACTTCGACTATACCGACGACTTCAAACAGAACATTCTCGCCCTGCCACTTGCCGAGGACTCGGTGGTGCTGCACACCGCGGGCATGAAGAAGCCTTGGTCTCCTGATGGCCTGTATGAGCATGTCCTGCATAGCGGACCCAATTTCCGCTTGTGGATGCAGGACAAACGCACTCGGCGAGTGTGGCGCGTCATCGCCGCCAGAGACGTGAACCAAGAGACCGGTTTGTCCACGGTGACCGCCACACCCCAAGAAGTCGATGCGCGCGCTGCTGCAAAGAAAAAATGAACAAGTATTTTGTCGTCACCATCGCCGTTGCCATCTCCTGGTCGTTCCTTTTCGATGGGGCCACGGCTCAGAAGTCCTCTTTCCCAAATCCCGAGCCGTGCGAGACCGCGCCCAAGGGCATGTCCTGCATCCCCGGGGGGCCGTTCGTGCGAGGAACCGACGACGGGCCGCCAGACACCCAGCCCAAGGCCAATGTCTACGTGAGCACGTTTTTCATGGATCAGTACGCAGTGACCTTTGAGGAATACAACGCGTGCATTGTGTGCAAAGAGTGCCCGTTCGCCAAGCCCAATTACAAGGACTTCAACCACCCGCACCAGCCCATGACCGGTGTGTCCTGGTACAACGCGGTGAAGTTCTGCGAGGCCCATGGCAAGCACCTGCCCACCGAAGCGCAGTGGGAAAAGGCGGCTCGTGGAACCGATGGACGGCTTCACCCGTGGGGCGATGAACCCGCCACCTGCGAGCGTGCCGTGATCATGGACGACCAAGGTCGAAGCTGTGGCAAACCCAACAACAGCAGGGTGCCGGAGCGAGGACGGCCCGATGACGTGGGGTCGAGACCAGCGGGCATCTTCGAGCTTTTCGATATGGTCGGCAATTCGTGGCAGTGGGTCTACGATTGGTATTCGCGCAGCTACGCGGAGTGCGGCAAGGACTGCGAAGGCGTGGATCCCAAGGGACCGTGCGGTGGCGACAAGAGCTGCCACAAAATGTACCGCAGAGTCGTTCGAGGCGGCTCGTGGTACTGGGGCCCGGAGATGGCCACGAGCGTGTACCGCCGCGCTCACTTTCCGAGAAACGAGCCGTTCCACCATTTTGGGTTTCGCTGCGCAGCGTCGGTGGAGCAGGCCCGCGCCCTCGTGAAGGCGCAGGGCGAAAAAAAGGCCGCGCCGCCCCGTGGCCGCAAGAAGCGCTAGATCGTGTCCATCCCGAAAGCCCCGTTTTCGGCATCCTTCTCCAAGGCTGCGGAACTCAGACATCGATTTAATTGACTCAAACAGTCCTCGCCTTTCCGAAGGACGCCGAAAACTCACATTTCGGGACGGGAACTAGATCGGCAGCGCTTGCGAGCTGTGATACATCCTTTGGGCATGAAGGCTAGGTTGTCGCGATCTTTGGACCATCGTCCAGTCGTGGGACATGCGGTGATTCTGGGGGTGATTCTCGCCATCGCCGCGTCTTTGCGCCTCCTGCATCTTTTGAGCACGGCGCGGCTCGATCCCTTCTTCTATGAGCCTGCCGTGGATCCGGCCATCTATCTCGCCTGGGCAAAAGACATCGTTGCGGGAAAGGCCCCTGCGAACGTGTTCTTCCTGAGCCCAGGGTATCCTTTTTTCTTGGCAGGGCTCGTCGCGCTTTTCGGCGATGATCTGTTTGCGATTCGAGCCGCCCATGCCGCCCTCGGGTGGTGTGGAGTTGCGCTCGTTTACCTCTTGGCCCGGCAGGTTATCGGCCCGCGAGCCGGGCTCGTTGCCGCGGGGATCGCGGCCATCTGTGCGCCCCTCGTCTTCTATGAGCAGGAGCTGCTACCCGCGGCGATCCAGGGTCCCTCGAGCCTGCTCGGCTGCCTCTTTCTGCACCGCGCCGAGGCGAAACAGCGCTGGTGGCTCTTCAGTCTAGGGGGCCTGTTTCTGGGCCTTGCCAGCGTGGCGCGTCCGAACTTGCTCGCGGCCTGCGGGTTCGTCGCCGCATGGATCCTCTGGCGGTGGGTGCGTACAAGGAGCGCGGCTGTGCATCCGTGGCAAGCGCTCCCCGCGTTTGTCCTCGGGTGCGCTTTGCCCATCGTTCCTTTGACGTTGCACAACCACGGGGCCGGTGATGCCGTGCTGATCAGCGCTCAAGGCGGCCACAATTTCTACATCGGAAACGGGCCAGATGCGACCGGAAGGTTCGTGGTGCCGCGGCTGTTTTCCCCAGACATGGCAGACGATCCGCGGGAGCAAGCGGAGGTCTACGCGAGCTACGCTGAGCATGTCCGGGGCAAGGCTCTGCGGCCCAGCGAGGTGAGCGGCTTCTACTACGACCTTGCGTTCGATCACATTCGGGCAAGCCCGGCGGCCTGGGCCGTGCTGCTCGGACGCAAGCTGCTTTTGTTCGTCAACGCCTACGAGGCGTCCAGCAGCCGTGACTTCGACTCGTCTCGCCGATTTTCGACAGCGCTCGCCTTGCCTCTTTTGACCACTGCCTGGCTCATGCCCCTCAGCCTTGTGGGAATCGTCTTTGTCGCGTGGCGTGGCCCTCGCCCCATGCCGATCCTGCTCGTGCTCGCGGCTCACCTCGTCTCGGGAATCGCGTTCTTCACTCTGGCTCACTATCGCGTGCCAGCCCTGCCGCTTTTGTGCGTGGTGGCAGCTGTCGCGGTCCATCGGGGTATCGATGCACTCCACGCCAAGCAGTGGAGGACCCTCATCGTGTTCGCAACCGCGCTCTTTGCCGCAGTGCCAGTCGTGAACCTTTGTCTCGACGACCCGCAGGCGAGCCAGTTCATGGTGGCCTACAACCTCGGCAATCGCTTTCGCAATCAGGGAAAGCTGGAGCAGGCTGCGCAGGAGTACAATAGGAGCCTGTCCCTCCAACCTGAGTACTTACCCGCCCACAACAACCTTGCCCTTTGCCTCGAAGGTATCCCTGGCCAGGAGCGTAGCGCGATACAGCAATGGCGAATTGTGCTCGAAGCGGGGCAGTCGCGCGGCGAGGCTCTTTACATCGAGCGCGCCAGAAGGCATCTTCTCGTCCTCGAGCAGGCAGCCTCGTCCATGGGGCCGCCGAGGGAGGACCGATGACCGACTGTCCGTGCTGTTCAGGAAAGACTTACGACGAGTGCTGCGGCCCGATTATCTCCGGCAAGAGCGAGGCGGCAACGCCCGAGGCGCTCATGCGTTCACGCTATAGCGCCTATGTCCAGGACGAGATGGGGCACCTGCGGGCGAGCATGCACCCCGACACCCAGGAAGAGTTCGACGAGAAGGGCGCGCACAAGTGGGCCACGAGCGCGCAGTGGCAGAAACTGGAGATCGTCAACACCAAGGACGAGAGCGGCGAGCTCGGCTTCGTCGAGTTCATCGCGGGCTACGAGCAGGATGGAGAGCCGCATCGGCACCATGAGCTCGCCCAGTTTGATAAGGTCGGCGGTCGCTGGTACTACACGGATGGCAAAGTCATGGGGCCTGCCACCTTCGTTCGCCCTGCGCCCAAGGTCGGCCGCAACGAACTGTGTCCCTGCGGCAGTGGCAAAAAGCACAAAAAATGCTGTTTGGGCAAGGACTAGAGTCTCGCCTCAGAGCGCCTTGTGAACAGTGGAGACGACGACCCATTGGCTGGCCTCCCCTGGCTGAACCAAAAAAATCACTAACAGAGCACTTTCTTGTCAACTCCGCGCCTCCAGCGGCCGATAAACAGGCTAAGGAGGACTCCTATGGGTCACAATGGGAAGAATGGGTCGGCTAGGAACTATGGGAAGCATGAGAATCATGAGAATCATGATCCCGTGAACCGGGACAGTGCGCGATCCGCCGAGTGCCGCGACCCTGCTGGTCATACTTCCCCTTCTTCCCCTTCTTCCCATAGTTCCTACCCGACCCATAATTCCTACCCCACCCCGTCTTCCCATTCCCCCTTGCTTCCGCCGCGCGGGGATTACCGCACTCTCTTGTCTTTTCAAAAGGCCGAGGTCATCTACGACATCACCTTTCGCTTTGCCCACAAGTTTCTGTCTCGCGGGGACCGTACCGTAGACCAAATGATTCAGTCGGCGCGATCAGGAAAGAAGAACATCCTTGAAGGGAGTAAGGCGGGGCTCACTTCCAAGGAAACCGAGATCAAGCTCACGAATGTTGCGCGGGCCAGCCTCGAGGAGCTGCTCGACGACTACCTCGACTACTTGCGGGCTCGGGATCTCGCGATTTGGGACAAAGAATCGAAACAGGCGCTCTATGTTCGGCAGCTCGGTCGTCAGACACCGCAGACCTTCGAGGCTTACCGCAACATCTTGGAGACGAGAAGCGCCGAAGTCGTGGCAAATATGGCCGTCTGTCTCATCCATCAGTGCAACACGTTGCTCGATGGACAGCTTCGGCGACTAGGTGAGGACTTCCTCGCCCAGGGAGGTCTACGCGAGCGAATGACCAGAGCGCGGTTGGGGACGCGACGATGACCCTCGATCCTGTGAGAGACGTGAGAACGGCACAATAGAACCGTTATCCTCGTTTTATCGAATGGCGGTATGGGGACGAAATGGAGACGGCTCCTAGGGACAGTCGGTGAGCAAACGTACTTTTCGGGCTTCAAGAACCTGGATATTTGAGGATTGAGCGGAACAATCGATGGGGTTTTCGACGAGATAAACCTTGTCTCCACTGCCGATTCCACTGTTTGAAACGAGTGGGCCGAGGTCCTCGATTTGGTTACCTTCAAGAAGAAGCTCCACTAATTTGGTCAAGGGTTCGAGCGGGCTGATGTCGCTGATTTGAGTCTTGCCAAGTCCAAGATTCGTGAGCTGCGTGAATTGAGAAAGTATTTGGAGCTCCACGTCGCTGATTTTGTTTTCCCGAAGGTAAAGCTCCTTGAGCTTTGTCAAAGTTCCAAGCGGGCTGAGGACGGTGATGTTGTTGGCTCCCAGCTCAAGCATTGTCAACTGAGTCAATTGGGCCAGTGTGCCAAGGTCGCTGATTTGGTTCCAGCCAAGATAGAGGTCCGTCAATTGGGTCAATTTTGCCAGCGGTTGGATGTCGACGATTTTGTTGGTTCTAAGATCGAGCTTCGTCAATTGGGTCAATTTTGTCAGCGGTTTGATGTTGACGATTTGGTTGTCAATCAGAACGAGCACCGTCAAATTGGTCAAGTTGGTGAGCGGACTGATGTCGCTGATGGCGTTATTGCCAAGATCGAGCATCGTCAAGCTGTGGAGACATTGCAGTCCCTCAATGCTCACAATGCCTGCGTCTCGAAGACGGAACTCTTGCAATGTGCCGAGGCTCTCAGCTGTCAGGTCGCCGACCTCTTCAAAAAGGGCGAGCGCTAAATTCGGATCTTCAAAGTCAACGATGCCCTCACACGGCTGTGCGGTGTCGCTCGTATCCCCGGTATCCTCTGTACTGGCCGAATCTCGAGTGTCCACAGTTGTGTCAGTAGCATCAGTGTTTGCAGGCTCCTCAGTATTGCTATCGCTGCTCGGTTCAATTGAGGACGTGTCTTGGGTGTCTCTCGTTTCTCCTGGATTTCGCGTGTCATCGTCGCTGCACCCACAAAAGAGTAAAACGCCTAAAAGCAAGACTGTTTTTTTCCTCATGCCTCATCCCTTCCTTTTTGCGAGTGTAGGCCCACCAGAATCTAGTTTCGTCGCTGCCGCCTTCAGGCCGCTGGCGGGCTGGGTCCGGGTATCCACCCCAAACGCGTCGCCAAAACGCCCGCAGTGGTCACACCCAGTCCCGTGTTGGTTTCGCCTGCGCGTCATGACGGCGAAGACGGTACCAGAAAAGGCGGGAACGTGCGCAAAAGAATGCGTGCGAGTCAGCCGATGAGGCAGGAGCTCGGAACCGACTCGCTGGCCTGAACAAACCGTGGTATACGAAACAGTCATGTCCGGGTCTACCCCCGCAAACGATAAATGCCTTGGGACCGAGCCGCGCTACCGGCTCATCGGGGATTCCGATGTGGGCATGATCGTCTGCGGGAACGCGCCCAACATCGTCCTTCGGCTCAAGGCTGGGCTCACGGTGACGGAGCGCGGCCGGCGGCGTTATCCGCCCAGGACCGTCTTCCTCGATGGGGTCTTCGCCGGCGCGCCGTTCTACGACAACGTCCGCCTCCAGTACTCTCTCGATCACCATGCCGACTGCGTGCGCTCTTTCACCCTGGCGACCTGCGAGCAAGCGGCGGTGATGCTCATCCAAGGCATGCCGCTCTTCGAGGGCAGCTGGACCCTCTGGGTGAACTCCCCCGACATCGATGCCATGCTCGCCGCTTGGCTGCTCATGAACCACGCCGAGCTCCGGCGAGACGGCGCCAGCTTGCTGCGCAAGGTGATGCCGCTCGTCCGGCTCGAGGGTGTCATCGACGCTCACGGCTTTGGCAAGGAGTTGCTCGCCGCGCTCTCGGAAGAGCTCATCGCCACTGCCCGCGCCCAGCTCGACACCTTGGTGCTGCGCGAGCGCGAATGCCGCGTGGCCGGGGAATTCGAGACGGTGCGCTTCGCCCTCGATCAGCTCGGGAATCTCGACCGGCTGCTCATGCCCCCTGCGCTTCTCAAAGAGTTCACGGAGTTCGTGGAGCTCGACTGGGCGCACCTCCCTGGAGGCCGGCTCGCGATCCTATGTCGCTCGGAGCACGGCCTCTACGAGGTCGAGGCGTACCTCAGACAGCGCTACCAGGATCGCGTCGCGATCCTCTTGCTCGACAAGGGCGCTGGGGTGTTCTCGCTCAAGCTCTCGGACACTTTCCTTAAGAAGGACTTTCGTCCCTTTTACCGGCTGCTCAATCGGATCGACCCCCAGGCCTCGAAGTCGAAAACGTCCGCGAACCTGTGGGGCGGATCGGCGATCATCGGCGGTTCGCCGCGCGAGAAGGGCTCTGGCTTGTCTGGGCTGGAGATCATGGAAGCGGTCCGCAAAGTCTATGGGCACAGACCGACCTTGTTCCACTTTCTCAACAAGTGGATCCGCGTGCAAGTGGCCCGCATCCATGCGCACGTCATGCTACTGAAGAAGACCCGGGTGGAGTAGGGGCGCGTGGAGCCCTCCGTGCCAACATACGTGAGACAGTCGCCCCTGGAGAGATTAGTGTAGCAAACGAGCAGGGCGAGACTGGACCGAATCGAGCGAGGCAAAAAGAGAAGTGACGAGCTCTTATCTCCCCATTGAAATGCTGTTATCCCAATAGAGGCGTTTTTGTTGAAAGATATTATTTTTCCAGGGATGCCACTCGTGAACGTTGGCCGGCCCGTGGTTCGGATCGCCAGTTCTTATGAAATTCGAAATATAGCCGATTATAGCGTTTGAGAGCTCTATGACGCCCTCCCGGTTTTCTCCACTCCAGGCAAAACGAAACAAACTGTTTGAATCTGTTTGAAAGTTGGCAAAAACAAATGGCAGCTCCATCATGTGGGAAGCTCCTACTAAAATATCGAAAGGTTCTGGCTGGTCATTCCAGGCGAACTTGTAAACATACACATCGGCGTAATCGGCCCACACTTTGGCGAGTGGATCCACACCTGTTTTTTGAAAAAGCACATTGCCTGCGGAGCGCCCGATAGTCTCATATTCTGGTAAAAGCAACCACGGTACGAAATCTGTGGCGCGCCAATCCGATGTTTCTGGATCGAATTCTAACACCAGATCGAGAAGCTCTGTTTCATCCAATGAGGTGATAATTCCAAAGGCGAGTTCAAATATCTTTACCTCCTCTGCATTGCTGCCTATCATCAGGGGCACGCGATTGACCTCGCCTTTTTTCAGCGCTTCTCTATATTTGGCAGTAATGACCACTCCGTCCTCAAAGCGACTCGATCCCAATACGTCTGTTGTGAGACCTATCTCATTGAGGCCCAAATCAGAGATGCGGTCGGAATGGGCCAAAATGGCTTCTGGTGAAAGAGAAAGGAGATGGTTTCTCACCCAAATAGGACCTTTCTCATCGATTTGGTTTTTTGCGTCTTCTTCGGATTTCGCCAATCCTTCCTCTATTAAGATCCGGATCAGAATTTGGTTTGCCTTTTTGTGTGCCTCCTCTGTGGTCATCGCGGTCATGGAGGTACTGGGACTCATGGCGATTGCACGATGAAAAAGCCCCTTTGCCAAAGGCGATACGAGCAGGGAAATCACATTAAACCCCCCACCGGACTCCCCGGCGAGTGTGACCATATTCGGATCGCCACCAAATGAAGCGATGTTGCGATTCACCCACTTGAGAGCGTGGATAATATCGAGTAATCCGTAGTTGCCAGAATCATCTTCTGGATTGCCTGTCCTGAGCGCCTTGTGGGCAAACCACCCCAATAAGCCGATTCGATAATTTATGGTTACGACAACGGCATTTGCGAAGCGTGCCAAATTGGCCCCGTGGTACAGGCTTGTCGCCCCCTCGCCCACGCTGTTCATTCCCCCGTGGACCCAAACAAAAACCGGTAGGTTGTCCTCCGGAGTGTCTGGTCGCCATATGTTGAGAGAAAGACAGTCCTCACTGCCCATTGCTTCACCAAACGTTTCGGCTTTGAGATCGAGTAAGAGACCGCCATACTGCGTGCATTCGCTTGAAAAATCGGTTGCTTCATATATCCCTTCGAACGGTTCCGGATCCTTGGGAGCTTTCCATCGAAGAGTGCCCACTGGCGGCTTGGCATATGGTATGCCCAGCCATGCCATCGTACTGCTATCCCAATTGAAACCAGAGAGGCTACCGCCTTTCACGATGCGAACGGGCTCGCCTCCATATAATTTGGCCGGAGAACACAAAACGATACACGAAAGCACAGCAATTCCTGGAAACAGTATGGTTCTCATTTGTCCTCTCATGTTTTTCTCACCTGTGCCTCGACAAAACTCCGTCTGGCCCATAATCATTGACTTTTCGTCAAACTGAAACAACACCCTATCAGATGCTCTTTTCGTTGTCATCCCCTTACCTTGTTCAACCCCCAACGCGTCGGCAGCCGAGGGGCGTTTTCCGCGGCTATTTTCTGAGCAAACGCTCATGGGCGCAGTCGCTTTCCACCAATGAACATGAAAATGACCCCGGCGCGCAGCGGGTGTGCCTCGTGAAAGCTTGGAGCGAGGCATCCCGCGTTGCAGACGGGGTCATTTTCCGGGGCTCTTCTTCAGAGCAAAGACCTCCCTCAACGTGGACGTCCCCTAGTCGGTTCGCGCGAAGATGACTACAGTTAAGAGCAGAATGTGGAGAAATACGATGATCCGCAAACTGCCTGCAATCGCGGTTCTGGCACTTCTTGCGTCATGTGCCGAAGTTTTGCCCAAGCAACCAACACAAATCGTTTTCAATCCACGCACGTTGTTCGACGACAGCGCCTTCAAGCCAGTAGAAGGGGTCCCTCCGCAGAGCGAACTGTTCGCACTCGGGCAAAACACGCTGGATCAATTTCGAGCGGACTATCAGAGCGGATTTAGGGTCGGGGGGTCCAAGCGCCTCTGGTTTGTTCAATACATCCACGAAATGTATAAAACCTTCAGTTACAGCGACACAACGACTTCCGCTCAGGAAGCGCTGACCAATCAAAAGGCCAATTGCTTGGGCCTTGCCCTCCTCACCGCGGCTGCGGCCCGGGAATTCAGATTGCCGTACGTATTTCAAGAGGTCTTGGCCCCCCCAACATGGGATCGCAAGAACGGGATGATGCTCGTCAACAAGCACGTCAACGTCTGGGTGTTCGACCCAACGCATCCTGGCGATGAATACAAAATGGACTTGCAACAGGTCCCCCTCAACGGGACAGCATCTATCATCGATTTCTTTCCTATGGCTCAGTCCTACCCAGCGAGCTATCTGGCGGACCATCAGGTTGTCTCTATGTTCTACGCCAACGTGGCCGCAGAAGCGCTGATTGAACAGAGTCTGGACAAAGCCTACGCCTTCATTCGAAAAGCCTTGGAGATTGATCCTGCCTTCGCCGCCGGTTGGAACATCCTCGGCCTCGTTTACAGCCACCGGAGACACAAGCTCACCGCGCCGACCTATCTGTACGCATTGAGCCTCTCGCCGAACGATCTCTCCCTCATCAACAACATCTCCGTTTGGTTTGATCGAACCGGAAACGCAGACGAAGCGGCCAAGTGGAAAGCGCTCATCGCGAATGCGCGGGCCCGCAACCCCTTTTACTATTTTGATCGCGCGGAAATCGCGTTTAAGCAGAAGGACTATCGGACTGCCGCGACCCTCTATCAAAAGGCCGCGCTCGCCGATCCATACCAACACGAGTTCCAATTTGGTTTGTTCAAAGCATACTGGATGATGCAGAAGTACGACCGCGCAAGGGACGCGCTGCTCAAAGCGGTCGAAATCGCCGAAGACGGGGAGACCGTGGCTCGGTACAACCAGAAACTTCAGATGTTGAGTGCAACGACGCCACCGCCCGGGTCCCATGTCTCTCGCCAAATTCTTGAGGGACGCTAGACTTTCCCCCAATAAGGGTTCACGCAGGAATCAATGCCCAAACTGGGGAGCTATTTCCGCGTGAGCCCTCACGCTGCGGCAGGTAGCTGAGCAACTCCCGCACGCCGAGCAGGGCTTGTTCCTCATCTTTATAAGCGAGATGAGCAATACCCGTGGTGCGACCGTGGGTGTTGGCACCGCCGAAGAGTCTCAGCGTCCACGTCTTGCGCGCCTTGCGGTGGAAGGATGCGTTTCGTCGCGGCCCTCACGGATCCGGCGTCGAGCAAATACGACGGGCCGATCACGCTCATCGAGCGCGTGCGTCCGCAGCCTGAGCCGCTGCTTCAGATATCCGCGTTCACGGTACGTCTTCATGAAAAAGTGCTGCTCATTTTCCTTCAAACAGCGGTACGATGTTCTTCAAGAGGACAGAAACGAGGCGGTCGGATGGGTGCGGAGATGATTTTCAAGGAGTGGGAAAAGGGTGTTTGTTTTTCCTTGTGTCCTAACGCAAAGGAGATGGAGCACATGGTTGTTTCAATGAAGTGGCGCTTTCTGGCTCAGTCCCTGGTCCTTGCGGTGAGCCTAGTGGGTTGCGGCGATGATGCTCAGTCCAACGGCAGCGACGACGGACAAGACAGCGCCACCCAAAGCGGAGATTCTGCCTCTCAAACAGAGCACGACACCGACACCGACACCGAACAGGAAACGCAGTCGGGCAGCGCATCGGATTCGCCCACGGCTACGGACGACACGACGACGAACACCGCTGACTCGGATACTCAGACGATGGGCACGGCCGGCGATGGGTTTTCCTGCCAATACGTCAATCCGTTCTCCCACGAGCCGGAGTGCCGAGAGTACCTGGGAGAATGGACGACCGAGCAAATGGCCGCCGATTGCGCCGAGATCTTCACCGGGCTATCCGGAACCGTCGTGGAATCGGGCTGCACCCCCACCGGCTCGGTAGGCACATGTTATGCCGAGGTGGACGAGAGTCGCTCCTGGGTCACGACGTTCTACAATCTCGACGAACATTCGACTGGCGTGGCTGCCACCATGTGCGTCAGCTTTTGGAAGGGCACCTGGCACGATCCGGGAGATACGGATACAGGCGGCCCCACGGATGCGCTTCTATCCGAGGCCAAGGCCGCGATGATTTCAGACTCGAACGTCGCGGTCAGCCCCGAGTGCGCGGACATCGACTGCCTCGCACAGCTCGCCGACCAAGGTCAAGGGATCGAGTTTTCTCCAACGACAGGCGCGCCCGTGGCCGGCCTGATCGTGTTGCCAGACCAGGATATGGACCCCAGGGCCTATGCTCCGGCCGCAAAGCTGCTCGCGATACAAGGCTTCTTCGTGGTCGTGCTCACCAGCGCTTCGGCCGCAGGGGACGCCCAGAACGAAATCGAAAATCACTCCGCCATCGCGTCATGGTTCGTCGGCGGTCATGGTCAAGGTGGAACCGCGGCAGCAGGCCTTGTCAAAGCCACGCCCGCCGTTGCAGACGGGCTGTTCTTGTGGGCCGCACTCGTCTGTGAAGAAGCCTCCTTGGCCTTGAGCAGCACCCCCGTGTCGTCCATCTACGGACTATTAGACGGAGTGGTCACGCCGCAAGCCGTGACGAACGACGCGGTCAACCTGCCGAACGACGCGGTCATGGTGGCGCTGCGAGGTGCGAACCACGAGCAGTTCTCGTACTATCAAGGACTGCACGGCGATAACGAGGCGACCGTCGATCGCGCCGGCCAACACGACATGTTCGCGGGCGCCACCTCGCACTTTGTCCGCCGTGTTTTACTCGGCGCCCAGGAGAAACACCTCGGATTCGCCAATGCGGCGCTGGCAGAGGCGGTCCTGTGTCGAGACGCGCAGCTGCTCATCGCCAACGCCGCACAAGGGCTAGAGGCCGATGACATAAAAGTCACGGCCCACGAAAGCATGGCCAGTCTCGGCGGATCCCGACCGCACATCGATACGGACCAAGACGCCGCCGTAGAAGTGCAAAGCTACGATCACCTAGGCGGCAACCCCACCCTGCGCTCTGGCCCGCCGGTGCACGCGGTGGAGCTGTGGTGCAAAATGAAAAGCCAGGACGCGCTGGTCGCGCAGCTCGGCGTGTCGGTTTTGGGCCCGTCCGGCACGTGTGCCACGGTCAACGAGGCCGTACTGGCCCAGGCCCTCGACCTCGTCTCGAAACAAGAGCGCGACGACTTCCTCGCGTTTGGCCCAACGGTCTCATTCGAACCAGACATGGAGTGCGAAAACGGCCCGCAGTGGTTGTCAGAAAGCTCGGTGTCGATTGCCCCAAGCTCCGCCTCGTCGTTCGCCGTGACGAGCCCACGCCTCGAAGTTCCCACGGACAGCGGCATCGAGGATGTCCGAGGCAACTGCTATTGCAAGGTCTGGAGCGTCTCACGCGCCCTGCGGTTCGTGCTCGATGGGCAGTAGAAACGCCGTGTCCTTCCGGCAAGCCTGCGTGAATTGACAGCCGTAAGCGGATAGATTCGTTGGCCGTGGGCGGGGAGAGGCGGAGGACGAGCGATGAGGGGATCAT
>JALOQD010000341.1 GCA_025453525.1 Myxococcota bacterium | reverse complement strand
GTGATCGCAAGGCGCGACGACGAGGCGTATCCGTCGATACGTCGAGGAGAAGCAACGCAGCGAACGCCCGAATTCGGCCGAAATGCGACCGAGGAGATTCTTTCACAAGCGCTCAGTGCTCACTCATTCGAGCTTTAGGGGACAACCCATACGACAGACTCCGTGATTTCGACACCTATTGACAAGGGGAGCCCTGTGTATCTTGCCCCATCCGTTGCGTGGGGGCGACGCTGACATACACTAACGCACAAGGAAAAAGCCGTGCTGTGGAACACCCTACGCAGAGTCCTTTTGCCACCGAGCCATGCCGAGCCACTCACCCGGTCGATCATGGACAACGCTCGCGCTATACGCGGGGCGTTCGCGGTTTTTTGCCTGGTGATCGATATCCTTCTCGGAATAACACTTTATGAAAAACCGGGCATCCACCAAGGGGCGCTGCGCGTCTTCTTGAGCGTTAACATCCCCATTGTCATCCTGTGGGGTATCGTCGCGGTTTGGCTGCAGCGACCGCCGACCAATCGTTTCCTCTGGGCCAGTCGGGTATGCGGCCTCCTCGAGCAGACCGCGTTGATGGTCTGGGTCGCGCTGACCGGCTCGACTTCGTCCTACTTTCTGTTTCTTAATCCCTTCGGGCTGCTCCTCTACCGCGTGATTTTCGGCTACAAGTACGGCCTCCTGATGCTGATCATTGTGATCGTGGAGCACGCCATCATCGCGCTGCTCGAACAGTTCGGCGCCATGCCTCACGCGGCTCTGTGGCTTGCGTCCCATGATCCCTCGGCAGGCAGCGTGTCTGTCGATGTAGCCGCATTCGTCACTTTCTTTTGGTTCGATGGGTTGGCGTTCGCGTTCGGCGGTTTGATCAGCCACCACCTGGCCATGGCCCGACGGGCGCTGGGCAACGCCGAGTCCACCCTGGCGCGCATGGCACAGGGGCACAACCTCGGTAGGCTCTCTGGAGTACTGCTCAACGATAAGTACGAAATGGAAAACCTCATTGGCCGAGGCGGCATGGGGGAGATCTACCGGGCTCGACGCCTTCACGATGACCTTGTCTGCGCGATCAAAGTGCTCCACCCGTATCTTGTCGAACCCCGCATGCTCGAGCGGTTTCGCCGCGAGGCGGAGCTCGCCGCGGGCCTCCCAGGGCAGGTGGCGCCCGCTATTTACGACGCCAGCTTCTCCGACACCGCAGAGAGTTTCATCGTGATGGAGCACCTCTTTGGCGAGGATCTGAGCAGCTTCCTCTCACGCTGCGCTCCTCTTTCGACCACGGCGGCCCTTGACCTGTTGCGCCAGATCGCCCTGGCGCTCGACACGGCTCACGGGCAAGGGGTCGTGCACCGCGATCTCAAGCCCCAGAACATCTTCCTCGAAGGTCGGCAGGGCGCGCATCTCCGCGTCCGGCTCCTCGACTTCGGCATTTCCAAGCTCGTGGACGCGGGCCACAGCCTGACCATGACCCACGGCGTGCTCGGCACCCCAGGCTACATGGCTCCTGAGCAGCTGTTCGGCCATCCTAACGAAGTCGGGCCTGCCGCGGACGTGTTCGCCCTCGGCGCCATTGCCTATGAGTGCCTCAGCGGTCGCAAGGCGTTCGGAGATCTGTCGCTTCAGGAGAGGATGCGCACCCACCACCAGCCGACCCCTGATTCGCTGGCGTCCCTGCAAGCCGGGCTACCGCAAGGCGTCGATGAGGTGCTCAGCCGAGCCATGGCCTACACTCCCGCCTTGCGTTTCCATCGGGCGATCGAGTTCGTCGAGGCCCTCGACGAGGTGTTGTTTCCCATTTCCGCCGCTCATGGCCGCACCCAATCCGAGACGAAGACCTCGTAATAGTCCTCCGCTCGGCTCCCTCGCCGAATTCACAAACGAACTTTCGGTCTGCGGCACTAGCCACGCACTCCCCAAAGACGAAGGTAGTGACGCAACCACCTTCGGGACGAGGAGATGCCGCGAGACGCCAGAGCCCGTTCCGTAGCCGATAGGTTGCCCCGGCACTCCCGATAGAGCTGTTCGATAACCAATCGATAGGTATCGTAGTGTGAGGTCGGTCCTTCGATGAGAGCCGTTTGTGGGGCTTGGGGCACAATGCTGTTGTGGGCCCCTGCCATGGTTCCGAGGCGTTCTTCCATGATCTCCGGAACGGCCTTGTCTGCCGGGTGCCCTCGGCCGATGCGAGTCGCGATCCGATCGGCCAGGTCCAGGAGACCCCGAATGTTGTCGGTCTCGAATCCATTGAGGCACAGGGCCTCGCAGTGGTAGACGGTCAGCTCTGCCAGCACGGGCGTCGGGGGGATGTTGCGCCGTTCTAGCGTCCCGCTGAGCAGCGCTCTGAATATCGACGGGATATCCGCCCGGCGTTCCACGAGGGGAGGGAGTCGCAAGGCTCGCAGACGAGCGAACAGATCGTGGGCCAGTCCATAGCTCGGCGCCGGGACGTTGGTGGCAAGGATGAACCTCACGCGCGCCGGACGGGTGCTCGTCTCTCCGATGCGGCAGACCTCGCCGTCCTCCATGACCCGCAAGAGACCTCGTTGAATACGATCCGGCAGGTTGTGCGCTTCGTCGAGGAACAGCACGCCATCCGCGGCTTCCTCGATCAGTCCGCGCCTTGGTGCGACCCCTGAGAACACGCCCTTGGCCACGCCGAACAACGTGGTCGCGGCCTCGTCTGCCGAGGCGAAGCGCGCCGCGTTATGGGAAAGCATCGGTAAGGCCGAGCGGTCAGGTCCGAGTATGTGGGACAGCGCGCTTGCCGCGAGCTCCTTGCCCACCCCAGAGGGGCCAGTCACGAGCAGGTGGCGCGCAGACAAGGCCGCTTCTTCCAATTGTTCGATGATGGCCGCGGTGTGAAACGGACCGGCCATGCCGTGGTGCGTCACAGGGCCGTGGCGTAGGAGCTGCGCGGCGTCGTTTTGAAACACGAGCAGGACACGCCCCAGTCGGATCACATCGCCTGTTTGAAGGGTCGCCCGCCCCTCGATACGCCTGCCGTTGAGATACGTACCATTGCGCGAGCCGGTATCCTCGATCCAGTATTCGTGGTTCACGCCGCCGACACGGGCGTGCCAAGACGAGACGCGGTCGTCACTAATGCAGACTGTGGCTTGGGCAGAGCGGCCGATGGCGTAGTCCTCGCCTAGGGCGAAACGGTCCGCGCGCAAAGCCTGCGCAGGTGCGTGGGCCACCAGCAGGGCCGCGAGTCGTGGTCTAGCCGATCGGCTCGCGGCTTCTTCTGCAAAGGTTGAAACGGTATTTTTTTCTTCCACCATTGCGCAGGGTTCTCGCGGGAATACCCCTTCAAGGCCACAGCTTACAATCTCGCAAAGCGCTCACGCAAGAACCACACCCTTTTGCGCTGCAGGACCATTTCGGAAAGCTTCGCTGCTCGTCGGACCAATACACCCGTATTCACCGTCATCCGCGGGACTCGCTCCATTGAACGAGGCGGAATCTTGGCCAGCTCGGCGTCGCTGCAGAGCTCGAGCAACTGCAGGTCCGGCCGGTAGAGAGCCAAGGTTTCGACGAGCTCTCGAACGGACTCCTCGCCGCTTTCGGAGTCGCCGGGAATCTGCCCCGGGACGCCAGCCTGTCAGGGGGCGGGCCAGCGCTCCGCGTCCGTCTGCGGTGCAGGCGTGTTGGCGAGCGGAGGTTGGTTGCCGCGTGGGCACAGCGACGTTATGTGCATTGCGGTCGGGAAATTCTTGGCATCATCTCCTTCGATCGGATAATCGCTGCCGGGCGAGTCGCCGACCCAGGCGAACGGGAACACGACGCACCCGGAGTTGGGCATCGTCGTCCAGAGGTTGTCTTCTCCCCAGCCCGCTTTCGTGAGACGAAACGCTTGGCCACGGAGGTTTCCGTCCCTGTCCATCTCGGAGACGACGTACTCCTTCGCGATCCCTTGAAACGCCATGGTGGGCGACCAACCGACGAGCAGGCGCTCGCTGTCTTCGCCCTTGGTATCGAAGTACGCCATGTTCGCCATCCCGGCCCGCTTCTCGAGAGCGAGCGAAGCGTCTGGCTCGGGAAGGTAGAGCCAGTTCCACTGGTAGCGAGTGGCGTCCTGCTGATCGGTTACGGCGCCATTCTCGTAGACCGGAAGCTGCGTGGCGATCATGCGGGGCTCCAGCTCCGGAACGCTCAGCGGCAGTTGCAAGAGCCCGATCGTGTCGGGCTTCCGTGTGGCGGCCGCGTAGCCGGGCCCCGCTGCCAGGGCGAGCCAACCGTCGGTCCCGAGGCTCAACAGCGCACCGCTGCCGCCTGATTGAGCCCAGTCCGAGATGTGCTCCAGTTCTAGCAAGGTATCGCCGACGTACTTGACCGCGGGCGTCGCGGTGACACCGGGCACCGTGTACCAGGTAATGCTGTCGCACTTCCCATTCTCGTACTGGTTCGAGTGCGGGCAGGCGTCGAGCGTGCACAGCTCCGACCACGTGTCGTGGTGGCGGTTGTAAGCCCCGCGATTGGCGATCACGTGGCCCCCCCGCAGCTCCATCCGTCCGTGACATTGACGTACTCGAAATTACCCGTCCGGCGGATCGCAAAGTGAACGAGCCCCTCGTGCCGATTGTCTTCGCTCGGCCCGGCGGTGACCTTGAGATGCACGAAATAGGTGTCCTCCGCCTGGTTGAGCATCAGCTCGTGGTGACCCATGTTCCAACCACCGATGGCGTGGTTGATCAACGCCATGCGGTTCGGTGTGCCCGTAACGGCTCCGCCCGTGTACTCGAAGATGTAGAGCGGACTGTCAATGCCGGAGAAGTGGCCGATCGGATAGCAGCGGCCCTCCCAGTCCTCGGTGCAGTCGGGTGTTCGGCGGGTGTCGAGCAAATTGATGGCGCCGGGAAAAAGGTCGGCGTCCAACTTCGCCTAGCACAACACCGCAATGATGCTTCCGTCGGCGTTTGTGGAGATGCCATAGGTGGCCACACAACTGTTCTCGAAGGAGACATTGCTCAGCAGAATGAAGTGCTCCTGGTCATCGACGCGAAAGGTCGCGATGTTGCCGTACTGCTTCGTGGGGTCGGCCTCGTTCACCGCCATCCACGAGACAAGTAGCGTGTCGTTG
This sequence comes from Myxococcota bacterium, assembly GCA_025453525.1. Lineage (GTDB taxonomy): Bacteria > Myxococcota_A > Polyangia > JAAYKL01 > JAAYKL01 > JALOQD01. Next base: position 789 of record JALOQD010000341.1, on the reverse strand, counting down.
AAGGCCGCCGAATACATCTGCCTGGGTCCGTTCCAACAGGCGTGGCCGCCGCACAGGCCGTTCGTGCGCACTGTCCAGCGTAGCGTGGGCGCGATAGGATGGGGCATCTCGTGGCGCTGCGTGAGCTGCACGATCGTGTCGGAGCTCTCGGTCGTGGTGACTGTTCCCGGATCATTCAATTGCGTGTCGACGCCGGGATCCCCGCCGCCGGAGCCATCGGAGTCCGCCCCGCCGTCTTCGCAGCCGAATAAAAGAGCGGTCGCAGAAACCAGAACGAGCATATGGAGCCTAGACATTTTGCTTTCCTCCATTGATATTCTTTTCGATGACGAACAATAGACCATTAAACCATATCTTCACCGGCGCCAACTCCAACGACTTTTTCGAGACTAGGTGTCAGACCAAGCGACTTGCAGCTTGTCCATGTACTAAGTCGCGGGGTCTGACACCTTAATTGACACCTTAATCACCCTGCACGTCGAACCTTCGATTGATCGTTTCCATAGCTGTCCACCTATGGCCACCTCCAGACCTCTTGTCCAGAAGTCCCTGTCAGGCGGCATCAGCCTCGAGTTTCAAACCGCGGCCCATTCCCTCCAATTTCGGGGGGTCATACCAGAGTGGGCAGGGTCATGGTATCGGAGCGAAATTCGCGAAATATTGGGGTCGCCATGGCCGGACCATCCTCCAACTATGAAAGAGCAAGTCAAGAGGGTAGACCTCACCTAATCCGCCAAGGATATTTTTTTCCTTTTGCGAAGCGTCCTTTTGGGTACGAGTACGCGAGTC
>JALOQD010000340.1 GCA_025453525.1 Myxococcota bacterium | reverse complement strand
GATGGCTGTGTTGCTCCTCCTCGACATGCCGACAAGCATGACTCGTCGTCGCGCCTTGCCCTCGCCGCGGATCCCTTGGGCGACTTACGGAACGATCTTTCGGTCTGCGGTACTAGCTACAAATTTTGACGAGACCTTGAAGGCGCCGAAAGAGGAAACGCTCGCCTGGGGTGAACGACTCGGATATCTCCTCGAGCATCGCCAAGTACCGGGTGAGCTCTCCGCAATAGCGATAGCCGACAACGCGGACGAGATCGTACAATCGCTCGACCTGCTCCCGCTCCAGCAGGCGTCTTTGCAAGCGGTGCACCGAAAACAGGTGGCTGAGGTACTCTGGTTTACGCGTGACTTCGGCGAAGACTATGAGAGCCGGCGCGATGGCCCCGAAGTCGTCCTCTGAGAGCCCCTTGCCAGATTCCACCTTGCCCTGGACAATACGCAGCATGTTCTCCATGAGGCGGGTCGATTCCTCGATCTGTCCTATGCGCAGGGTCTTGGTGGCGATCCCGCACATCAGGACAAAAGGCTGACTCTCGACCATGGAGGAAGAGGCTGATTGCTTTCCATGTCCCGTGGCAAAGCCCACGTTGGTCCCTGGCTTCTCCGCCACCTCACACACCATCGTATCGTCTGGAGTGCTGCCACAGGACGGACACGCCTCATCCTCTTGTGACATCCAGGCGCGACAGGTCCTGCAGCGGGTCATGCCCACCTCGCCCATAGATTCCTGGAGAACCACGAGGCGAATACGCTGATGGCCAATGCCGACGATATCTCCGTCCTTGAGCTCCACTTCATCCTCGGCGCGCACGCCATTGACCTTGATCCCGTTGCGACTTCCCCTGTCGATGACGCTGATGCGATCGCCGCGCCTGTAAATCGCCGCGTGCACTCTCGAAACGCTCGCGTCGTCGAGCACGAGATGGCAACCTGCGCTGCGGCCCAGGAGGAGCTCTCCTTCGGGAATCTCGAAGCTCGAGTTCTGATGAACGATGCGGTATGCCTTCATCTGGCCTCCTCGTGCGCCCTGAGCACGCGTCGAAGCGCGATGTCGAGCTGCGCAGCATCCTCGTTCTGCGGCAATCGGGGCAACACGACCGAAGTCAGATAGACCTGAAGAGCTGGACGCAAGTCGCACCATCTTCCAGCGCCCTCGATGAGCATGTCGAGCAACGAGACCGGCATCAGGGAATCGCACAGATGCCAGCGCGCCACCACGGCATGTAACTCCTGGCCATTCTCCGCCAGCTTGGCCAGCCTCACCGCCCGTTCGCTGTACCATTGAAGTGACCGCGTTCTCAAAGGACCGGGTTCTGCGGCCTCGAACTTCAAAGCGCGTTCCTCGAGCATCTTGGTCGCTAGCTCGAATCGCCCAGTCTCTATCGCGCGCTCGATGGCCTCTTCACCGAGCCTGTCCGTCCAATCCTGAACCGGCGGCCCTTGTTGCAGTGGGACGGTGTTTCCATCCAGGAGCTGTTTGCATTGAGCGCAGAAGACCGCGTCCGACGGATTTGGCCCGCCGCAGGACCCACACTCCATGGTATGGCCCGCGCGCACGCCGCAGTGGGGGCAAGCCAGAGCCTTTTCGGGAAAAGGCGCACCGCAGGCTGAGCAGATGGTGAGCGCAAACGTCGGTCTATCCCCCTTGCTGAGAAGCACGCCCTCTTCTACGAACATGAGCTCGTGGCCACCGATGCGAACCCGATCCTGATGAACGAGCTTCTGGTGCTGCACCGCGGGCTTGCCGTTCACCAGCGTGCCATTGCGACTGCCCAGATCCTCTAGAAACACGCCCCCTTCTTCGACGGTGATGCGCGCGTGCAAGCGAGAGACAAGGGGATCCTCCAGGGTGAGGGTGCACTCCCGCGAACGACCGACCATCAATCCCTCTGCAGGGAGATCGATCTGTTGGAACCCGAGCTTGAATCGGTACTTCCTCTCTTTGTCCACCACGACCTGCACTCGCCTGGGGCGACCACCGTCGCCCTGTATCCATTGACCGGCCCAAAAAAAATTCGCGGTCTTGTTTCAATAGTATACAGTGGACACACCATGAAGCCACGTCCACTTAACCAAGAGACGTTGAACGAGGTTCTCGACGAGCGCATTCGCCCTTTTTTGAGCTTGGATGGCGCCGTGGTCACCGTGGTCAAGCTCGAAGATGCGACTGGCTCGGTGCAGGTGCGGCTCGACGGACGCTACTTCGGTTGCCCAGGTCGGCAAACTGTGCTGGACAAGCTGCTCCGCCCGGTTTTGGAACAAGAGCTCGAAGGTCTGACCTCGATGCGCCTGGTCGACTAGCTTTTCGCTTCGGAAATAGGGGACGTACCTTACAAAACAAACTTACTCGCCGTCCGACCCATCTGATACCTGCCCCCATGCCGCAAGGCATTGGCCCAGGGGCCAAAGAACATGAAGACGCTGAACGTAAAAATCGTGGTTTAGCAATTTTTTGTTAAGTTTGAAAGGAACGTCCCCCAGTCCTGGCGTCGTTCTCGTTGAGCACTGTACGTCGGATTCTGGCGGTCACTCCGTCGAGCTCGCCACCCTTTGGCTGGACGACTTGGAACTCGCCGGGGTTGTACCAGTAGAGGTCCCCCATGCACAGGTGGTGTAGAAACTCGTGAAGCAGCGCATAGTCCATGGCGAATGGGCTGGCGGTCCGCGGGTGCGGCGCTTCCACGGCCCAATCGAGGACGTAATCGGCCCAATGATCATCGAGTACCCAGCGGCTATCGATGTCATAGGGAATGTCTCCCTCGATGCCATTGAGGCGGTCATTCGCCCACAAGCTATAGGTGTCGACGTTGCACACCTGCCAACCGACGTCAGATTCACAGCCGGATTGCGGGCCGCTGACGACCTTGTCGTCGACGACCATAATGCGATCGAGGACGAACAAGCGATCAATGGGATCAGGCGCGGTCTCGATGATGCGGTTGAGCTCAGCCACTTGGGCATTGGCCCATTCTGCAAAAGTGCCACCAAATTGCGGGAGGGTTTCCATATTGTCAACGACTGACTTTGAGACAACGAGCTCCATCGCGCGTGCCTTCTTGCCGCAGACCGTGGCCCAATGGCTTTCGCGCAAGTGATTGATGCCCTGGAGAGCCTACGTGCTTTGCGGCGGCACCTCGATGCTGTTCAAACCCGGCAGATGGGCGCGGGCTTTCTCCAGCTCGAGCGCGTCGAGGGTTGAGCGATCGGCGATTGGTAATCCGTCCGCACCGAAGGTGAGAGGAACAATGTCTTTTGACAGGGCTGTGATGCAACTCATGGGAGGATCTGAATCCGAAGCTGACTCTGACTCTGACTCTGAGTCTGAATCTGAATCTGAATCTTGGTCTGAATCTGGTGAATCGTGACAGCCCGCGCCCAGAATGCACATAAAGAGACATGCCGATAGGCGGGAAAGAAGACAATTCAGCCAGCTCGACCTGGGAGTTTTTTCCATGTGGCTCACCGCGAGATCATCCTGGGTTGTGACCAGTGTGCCTCCTCAAAATTCGATCCTGGAAATTCCGGTGTGTGACAAGCCGAGTTGGGGGCTCGTCAACGATGCCGACTCATCAGTCCAAGGTGCCGCCCTTCTTGCTCTTGCCGAGCGCGGCGCTACCTCCCACCAGTTCACGAGTCTCAAAAACAATCTCGAAGAAGGTGGCATCAGTCCGTCCAACCTCACCTCGATCATGGCAGTGGCCCGCACTGTCATGGAAGACGAAGCCTTAAAAGCGGGCGCTGTGGCTCTTCTCAACCTAGATCCCGAGATCCGCGGTGCAGCGGTGGGGTAAACGGTTGCTAAAAGGAGCACCAGCGATGTGACACAGGGACACACGCGTGTGACAGTCGTTTGTGGTTTTGGACGACATTCCGTTTTCCCAAGGGGCGGGATCCTGCGCATCCGCCTTGGAGTTATGGAAGGATCTGATACCCCGCAACGCCAGCTCACGGAGCCGGGGTGTACACACCGCCGTTGCCCAGGAGCCCCGAGCTGCCGAGGCCACCCCAGACGATCATCTTGTCGGGAGTAGCCACCGCCGTGTGAGCGTATCGGCCCTCGAGCGCCGTCGGCGTCGCATCCAGCCAGGAATTGGTCACGGTGTTGAGCTCCGCTCCTGTATTGAGGTAGCCGGAGATTGAATTCTGACCACCCCATACGATCATTTTTTCCACGTCCTTGATCCAGACCGCCGTGTGGTACGCCCGCTCCGCCGGCGCAGCGCCCGCCAACGCGATCCAACCGTCCGATACCGTGTAGCGAGAACCGGTCGCCAGATAGGAGCCGTTGTAGCCGCCCCAAACAATCAAATCCTGCCCAGTGGTAATCATCGAGTGGGAGGCACGCGATGGCGGCTCACCGGCCGCGTTGAGGGTCTGCCACATATTTTCTGAAAGGTTGAACTGCTCGCCCCCGGGGGCGCCGCTCGCCGGGAGGTAGGAGTTGGTAACATTCGGCGTGTCACCATAGCCACCGAAGATCATCATGACGCCGAGCGGATCCAACCAGACGGCCGAGTGATCGCGTCTGGTCACACCCGAGGAGTTCATGGCCGTCGCCGTCCAGGTGTTGGCGGCAGGGGCGTAGACGCCGCCGGAACCGAGCTCGTTGGCGTCGCTCCGGCCGCCCCACACGATCATCTGGTCCCCCGTCCAGACGGCGGTATGGGAACGGCGAGCCACCGGCGCGGCCACCGTCGAGAGAGACGACCAGGTGTTGGTCGTGGGGTTGTACCGCCCACCGGTGTTGAGGACGCTGCCGTCATAGCCGCCCCACACGATCATCTCGGTGCCGCTCCACACCGCCGTCGCCTGCTGCCGCGGCAAGGGGGCGTTGACGGTGCTCATGGCCTGCCACTCGTAGGTCTCCAGGTCGTAGACCGCCCCGGTGTTGGTGTAGCCGAGGTCGGTGTTTCCTCCCCAGACAATCATCACGCCGAGCTCTGCCGCCCACACCGCAACATGGTAGTCGCGAGCGCTTGGGGCGCCGTCGGCGCTCACCGGCTCCCAGGTGTCGGCGCAGGCGCCGTCCACGCAGGCACCGAAGCAGGCGTGTCCGCATATGCCGCAGTTGGCCGAATCCGAAGCGATGTCGACACAGAGGTTCGGCCCGCAGTACTCCAGATCGTCCGGGCAGTTGCACTCCCCCGCGTCACAGACCGTCCCCGGCCAGCCGGCACAGTCCGCCAAGACTAGGCACTCGACACACTCGCCGTTCGAGGTGTCGCAAATGGAGGTGGGCTCGGAGCAGTCGACGTTGGAGGAACAGCCTTCGCCGGCATCGGAATCGGTATCGGAATCGGTATCGGCGTCGATGTCGGTATCAGAATCGGTCGATGTGCGGGCTTTTAGGCAGTCGCAATCGTCGGAACACGCGGAGAACAGGTGGGAGGAGACAATGGCCGCAAGAATCCAAATCATCGAAAAGGACTGCAGATTGTTCTTCATATCTTTCATTTCATTCTTCCTTTGAAAGGGTTTTGGCCAAATAAACGCTATGTTCGTCGCCGCTACCAGCAGGCCGCCAGCCCCTTCGTTCCCGGTTTCGACACCCCGATCGACCCCCAACGCGCCGTCGAAACGCCCTAAAATGGCATCCGTCAGTCCCGCATTGGTCTCTCCAGGGCATCATGATGGCGAAGACAGTAGCAGAAAAGGCGAGCACCTGCCCCAAAAAGTCGCGCGAATCACTCTCCGCGCGCAGCTCGGCGCCGACTCGCAAAGGAGCCTTCGAAAAAGACCGCTGTTGTCACCAGTCGAAGTCGAGGTCGATCTGCAGGGGAAATAGGGGACGTACCTTACAAAACAAACTTGCCGCCGTCCGACCCATCTAATACCTGACCCCCATGCCGCGTGGACCTCGCCTAGACAGCCCTGG
>JALOQD010000062.1 GCA_025453525.1 Myxococcota bacterium | reverse complement strand
CCGCGCGGCCCGGGAAGGGCGGCTCATTCCCCTGCGCCGATTGCACCCGTCCATCGCCCACCTACCGAGTCAAGAGGACGCGGCCCTGGCCTATGCAGAAACCTCGAGCATGGTCCGCTATCTCTTCGAGCGGGCTGGAGACGGGGGGCTCAAGATACTCTTAGAACGCCTTGGGGACGGCGCGACCCTCGATCAGTCCCTGGAGTCGGCCACAAAGCTCGACATGAAGCGGCTACAGAGTTGGTGGCGTCAAACGGTCACAGGCACGCGCCAAACTCCAGCGCCCGTGGTTCAGCTTTTGTCCAAGCGCTTCAAGCGCGGCCGGACGACGACGGGCGATAGCCTCGAGAGCTTGCTCGAACCCGAGGTGCGCAAGTTGCTCCGAGTGGGCGATTTGCTGCGACTGCGCGGTCATATCGCCGCGGCGGTGTTCGAATACCAGCAGGCCGAGGAGAGAGTGCCCTCGCCCACCCCTGCGCTCACCGACCGGCTTGCCGCCTGCCTACTTGCGCTGGGGAAGGCCGCAGAAGCAGAGCCCATGCTGCTCAAGATCGCCGAGCTCTATCCAAACCACTCCACCGTTCATGTGCAGCTCGGGCAGGCCTACGAGGCACTCGGAAAGCGAGAAGAGGCGAAAGACGCCTATCTGCGGGCCATCGGCCTGAGCCCTTTTCACCCGGCCCTCCACTGCACTCTGGCCAAGCTGCTCGAGCGCACCGAACAGGGGAGTGCCACTCGAGAGCATGAGAACTGCAAGCTGCTTTCGCAGAACGCCGCTGACCTCTGACTCTGACGGGCGTCTATGGCTCGGACGGGAGCTCTTTTTTCTGGCTGCCCGGTTGGACGCAGCCTTCGTAGGAGGCAAGGAATCCGAGGAGGAGCCGCACCACTGAGCTCATCTCCGCGTTGTAAATGGAGCTGAGCGTACGCACCGTATATTCGACGTCAAATTCCCTGCCCTGCACGGGCTGACGGGTGTCGAAATTGTGCTCCCAGAGCACTTCGTCCGTCTTGGTGTCTCGCAGGCGAAGGGTCATTGCAAGCCGAGCCTCCAGCTGCTTATTTGAGGCAATGAGCTCGATGGCATCCACGGTGACGATGAGCCCTATGTAGTCGCGATGGGCATGGATCGGTGTCTGCACCGAATCGAACAGCCGCTCCCGCTCCATACGCGTGGTGAGCAATCCGGTGAACATGTCCCGGGGTGGACTGACCCAGAACTCGTAGGTGAAGTGCTTGATTTCGAACTCGTCGTTGCGAAACACGATGCGGTCGATGTCGTAGGGCACCGCGGTCTCGACGGATTCGACGACGAGCTGTCGTTTGCACAAAGGCACAGAGCCCAAGGGACGCTGCAGCTGTTTGGTGTTGACGAGGGTATAAAAGCTCTTGGTCGGCGGCGCGGCACAACTGCTCGCAACCACGGCGAGCGCAATGGCTGGGAGCAGGGCCATGGAACGAACGGACATGGCCTATTCCTCCTTCTCGGGATCCCGCTGCTTGGGCGGCTTGGAGTTGATGATCAGCGACGGTTGGTTCTTCAAATCCGAGGACAGCTCTTCGAGGTTGCGCATGGTGCGGCGCAGGGCGCGGACTGTCATGTAGACGTCCTCGCGGGACGCGTCGACCACGCGGCGCAGGCCCTTGGCCGTAGCCTCAGCCTCGGCGACTGTATTCTGCGCGCCAGCGATGAGCTTGCTCACATCGGCCTTGGCCAACTCCTGGTTGAAATGGTCGAGGGTATTGCTCATGTTGTTCAGTACCTTGTCCACGCGCGCAAGGCTCTGGGCCGCCTTCTTGAACGAGTCCGCCGCGTCGTCCACTTTGGCGAGTATGGTCGCCACCTTGGGCCGCGTTTCGGTGACCATGCCATCGACATTCTGGACTGCCGAGCTCGCCGATGCCGCGATGCCCTTGAAGCCCGCGCTGGCGACCCTCACGTTCTCGACGATCTCGGTGAACTTCTCGCCATTGGTTTCCACGAGCTGCTTGGCCTGCGTCGAGAGCGCCTCGACGTTGGCGACGATCAGTTTGAGCTCGGAGATGTTCTCCTCGGAGAGCACTTGATTCATCTTGGTGAGGGCTATTTCTATCTTGACCGCTATGTCCTGGGCCTTGCCCTCCAAGGCTCCCATGAGCGACTGACCCGCCTTGATCTCCGAGCCAGGCGGAATGAGGCCCCTTTCCCTGGTGCCGCCTGTGAGCTCTACGAACTTGAGACCCGTAATGCCCATGGCGACGAGCACCGCGGTGGTATCGGCCTTGACCGGCGTACCTGATCGAAGCTCCAAGGTGGCGATGACTTTGTGCAGGTTGTCCTTGTCGATGGCGATATCCGTGATCTGGCCCACCCGCACGCCGTTGTACTTGACCTGTGCGCCGATCTCGAGACCACTGACCGACTCCTCGAACCGCACGGTGTACCTGTCCGTTTTCTCGGAGAGCTGCAGGCCTGCGAGCACCAGCACAGTGACGGCCACCAGGGCGAACGAGGTTACGAGAAATACTCCCAACCGGAGTTTTTCGCTGCGTGTGATCACTGCGCACCTCCACGAGAGGCCGTCCAAAGCGAGGCACCGCGACCGGCGGCGGCGCGCGGCGTCCTCGAAAAAAAGTCCCGCACGACTTGCTCTCTACTGTCACGCACCTCGTCGATGGTCCCGCTCGCCAGCACTCGTCCTGCTTCGAGCATGACGACGCGATCGGCGATCTTGCGCACGCTCTCGAGCTCGTGGGTCACGACGACGATGGTCATGCCAAACTGCGCTTTGAGGTCAAGCAGCAGCTCGTCCAAGCCGGCCGCCACGATGGGGTCGAGGCCTGCCGAGGGCTCGTCGCACATCAGCACCTCTGGATCCATTGCCATGGCCCTCGCAAGAGCAGCCCGCTTGCGCATTCCTCCAGAGAGCTCCTCGGGGTACTTGGTCACCGCGTTCTCTAGGCCCACCAGAGCTAGCTTCATGCGCACCATCTGACGCACCACCGGCTCGGGCAACTGGCTCTGTTCCCGAATCACCAGGGCCACGTTTTCGCCCACGGTCAGCGACGAGAACAGGGCGCCACTCTGGAACAATACACCGATGCGCGAGCGAACAGACCGCAACTCGTCATCGTTGAGACTGAACAGGTCGCAGCCAAGCAACCGCACCGTACCGGCCTCTGGCTCCATCAGGCCCAGGGCATGGCGAAGCAGGGTGCTCTTGCCACAGCCACTGCCTCCCAGAATGACGGTAATGAGACCGCGCGGAGCGGCGAAGTCCACGCCGTCGAGCACGGTTTGCGAGCCATAGCGGGCCACGAGCCCCTGCACCAGCACGGGGTCCGCGTCGTCGCTCACGTCTTGTGGCTTGTGATGCTCGCTCATAGTCATGCCTACTATATGAAGCTGAATGCGCAATCAGCGATGATAATGAGAAAAATGGACATCACCACCGAGTTGGTCGTCGCTCTACCCACTCCCTCTGCGCCACCCTCGACCCTGAAGCCGTAGTACAGGCCCACGACGACAATAATCCAACCAAACACGGCGCTCTTGTACAAACAGTACGCAACGTCCGCCACGAACACCGCGGTGAGCGACTCGTTGTAGTAGGCGGAATAATTGAGGTCGAGCACGGTCAAGGCGATGATGAAGCCGCCTGCGATGCCCGTGATAGCCCCGGCCACGCCGAGCAATGGCTGGGTCACAGATGCTGCCAGAACCCGCGGCACGCCGAGGTACTCGATGGGGGATAGGCCCAGCAACCTCAGCGCATCGAGCTCCTCGTTGACCTTCATGGTGCCGATCTCGGCGGTGATCGCCGCGCCACTTCGCCCAGCGACCAGAATGGCGGCCATCAGGGGCCCGAGCTCACGCATCATGGAGATCCCCACGAGATCGGCGATGTAGATGTTGGCACCGAACTGGCGCAGCTGGTAGGCCGCCTGGAGCGCGGTGGTCAAACCGACGAGAAGGGCCACCAAAAGGACGATGGGCGCGCTGCCCGCGCCTATCCGGGACAGCTGCTCCAAGAACGGGCCGAGCCGCGGCAGCCTTCCGCGAAACGGCGCAATGACCGCGGCAAAGAACAGCTCGCTCAGCAAAAAAACGAAATAGTAAACCTGCTGTCCGAAGGCCGCAGCCTCGGAACCCACGGACTCTACGAACGGCGATTGGGGCTCCACGACGAGAGGTGTATCCACCCGATAGTCCCAGGCTGCCCCTTCGAGCGAATGAGCGACCGCACTCGGTAGATTGGCGAGGTGCAGGCCCTGCGGACCGCTGCCGAGCCGCATGAAACAATGGCCAAGAAAAGCAGCGGCGGCGCTGTCGAAATCCTGAACACCGCTCAGATCGAAGACCGCTGGGCCTTTGCCGGAAAGGAGGGTTCCGACTGTCTTGTACGCTTGCGGCACGGTATGGCGATTGAGCGCCCCTTCGAAGCGCACCACCGGCATCGAGCCCTCTTTTGCCATGTGCAGTCGCAAACTCATCACGATATTTGTCCAAAAGAAACTGTAGCGGTGCGGCAGTACAAAGGTCAAAAAACCCGTGCTGATCGCGCGCCCAAAGGCCCGCTTGGAAGTTCATCGCCTTGGGAGGCGATCCTCTGCCCCCCCGCTCTCACGATTTGGTGTATAGATCCGATCCATGGAAAGACGAACCTGCGCGAAGAACGATATCAAGCTCGACTACAAGGTCACTGGCCTGGGCGCGAACAAGCCAAGCATGCTCCTGCTCAACGGTCTGGGCGCGACCCATCTGGTATGGGCGCCCCTGGTGAGGATTCTGCGCGAGACCTATCACCTCGTGCTTTGGGACTATCCCGGGCTTGGCTGGGCCAAGGCCACGCCCATCGCGGAGGTGAGTGTCGCAACGCTGGCCGAGCAGGCGGCGGCCATTCTCGACGATCTCAGTCTCGAAACCGTGCATATCGTCGGCTGGTCCCTCGGAGTCCAGGTTGGGTTCGAGCTTGGGCGGAGTCAAGGACAACGTCTCACGTCGGTCGTCGGGTTGTGCGGCCTTGCCGGCAAGCCGTTCGAGGGCCTCGGGTCTAGACCCATCCTGTCGAGCACCGTCGTGCCCGAAGCAGTGGCGTGGATAAGCGAACGCTCCGATAGCATGGAGCGATTGCGCACCATCCTCTCCAAAGTCGAAGGCCCTTCTCGCTGGGCCAAACGGCTAGGTCTTATCGATCCGGCGGTCGACGATCTGCTGTTTGACGCCGTCATCCGCGAATTCGTGAACATGGACCCGGTCGTTTACAACTCGTACCTGCAAGCCTCTGCGGCTCATAACGCACAGGACGTAGCCTCGAGCGCGCCGTTTCCCGTGCTGCTCATGGGCGGCGAGCGCGATCGCTTCACCTCTGCGGCGCGGCTCGCCCGACTCGCTCAAACCATCCCCACTGCGGAGCTCTTCATGGTGCGGGGCGCCACCCACTTCCTCGTTCTTGAGTACACTGACCTCGTGGCTCTCAAGATTCGGGACTTCATCGAGAAAAGGACAGCCATATGACAGCGCTCCGTTTTCCCCTGGTGTGCTTCGACCTAGACGGCACGCTCGTCGACGACACCATCTACATTTGGAAGACACTGCACGAGGCCTTTGAAACCGACGAACCAGCCCGGCGCAAGGCCTACGACGACTTTTTCGGGGGCATCATCTCCTACCGCGACTGGTTCGAGCACGACCTCAAACTGCTTCGACTCGCCGGCGCCACAAAAAAGCGCGTGGAAGAACTGCTCCGCACGCTGCGTCCCATGGAAGGCGCAAAAGAGGCCATCGCGACGCTCAAGGCCCGAGGTCACAAGGTCGCCATCATCTCGGGCAGCCTCGACATCGTCGTCGATCACCTCTTCGGACAACACCTGTTCGACCACGTTCTCATCAACAAACTCCACTACTCCCCCGATGGCCAAATCGACGGCGGCGAACCCACGCCCTACGATCTCGTCGGTAAGGCCGAAGGGCTGCGCGAGCTCGCGAGACGGGAGGGCCTTTCTCCTGATCAAGTTGCGTTTGTCGGAGACAACGAAAACGACATTTGGATCGCCCAAGCCGCAGGCCGCGCCATCGCCTTTAATTGTAAAAGCGACAAGCTGCGAGAACTCTGCCATGTAGAAATCAAAACAAAGGACCTGCGCCTCGTGCTCGAGCATTTATAGGGGGCAAAAGCCTCGGAAAATGCCCCACGACTGCAACGCGCCGGGGTCATTTTCATTCTTATTGGTGGTCGATAGGGGCCATGAACGTTTTTGGGGGTATCGGCGTCCGAGCTCCTTTCCAGTCTCTTTTTTTGGGAAGGCTTGACAGGGCAGGGGGATAGCACATTTTTTTACTGCGAAATTTCACGCCTTTTTCAAAAGAGGGAGCCTCTCATGCGCAACGAACCGTTCGACCGTTCGAGAGCCGATGAGTCTGGCCCAGGAAAGCAGAAAAACTGGCTTTCTCGCCTGGTCATGACCACCGTCCTGCTCCTTTCGGCTACAGGGGGCCTCGGCTACTACGCTTGGAATCTGCGCACCGAGCACGCCGATTCCACGACCCGGGCTGCGGAGTGCACTGAGCAGCTCACTAGCCTCAACGGCAAGGCCGCGACCATGGCCCAGCAACTCCAGCAGTGCAACGCGCTGAGCACTACCCAGGATTCGGAAAAGAAAGCGCAGGCCGAGAACCTCGCGGCGATGTCGGAAAACTTGGACGCCACGAAAGCCGAGCTCACTGAGCTCCGCAAGCAACGGGCGGAGACGGCGAAGCGCCTCGAGGCTTTCCGCGGTCTCACAGAGAAGTTCCGTAAAATGATCGACAGCGGCAAGCTCGATGTCGTCGTTCGCGATGGGCGCATGATGGTGAAGATGCCAGCAGCTGTTTTGTTTGCCTCTGGTAGCGCGGACCTCTCTCGAGACGGAGAGCTCGCTCTCATGGAGGTCGCTGTCGTCTTGAGACAGCTGCCTGATCGAAGATTCATGGTCATTGGCCACACAGACAATCTCCCCCTGGAGAACGCCGCAAACAAAGAGAAGTACGCGACCAATTGGGAGCTCTCGACCGCACGTGCGGTCAATGTGACCAAGTTTCTCGTAGAGGCTCGACTCGACCCGCGCAATCTCATCGCTGCTGGTCACGCGGAATTCGATCCGGCGAGCAACAACAATTCGAACGACGGGCGACAGGCAAACAGACGCATTGAAATCGTTTTGATGCCGAATCTCGAAGAGCTACCGCCCATGCCCACCGAATAGCGATCCTTCGCCAATAGCAGCCAATCACCCTTCCTTTTTGTCGCCATCGCTCAATAGATAGGGCGCAGCGGTGGAGAGTGAAGCCATGCTCACAGGTGAAAGGGGAAGGACGCTCGGGGCCGTGTTCTTGCCAGAGGCGAGCCACTCCACGGTGCCAGTCGCTGGATCGAAGAAGAACTGGCTGTCCGCGTGGATGTCCCTTTCGATCGCTCGCAGCGTGGAAGCGATGGTGATCTCGGTGCCTGCATAGATGTGACGACCGTTGATTCTGGCCCACAGCTGCTGGCGGCGAATGCGTTCTTTTTCCTGTGAGAGCTGCTCTTCGACCGCGAACTTGCGGCGCCGCAACTCCACGAGCTCGCGAATGCGCTCGGTGACCTCTTCGACCCTCTGGGCAGGGGTACGGGCCAGGATCGTGCGGGTATTGCCCTCGCCGAGGTAGTGCTGGAGCCCCTTCTCCCGTTCCTCGAGTTGGCGCAACTCGCGAGAGAGATCCCTCTCGAGACTGGTCGGCAGGCCAATGACGAGCTTGGTAGAGGCTCGCCCGGACGAGCCGAGCACGTTGGCGGCGATGCCGCCGTCACAGCGCACGGATCCTCCCTGAATGCGACCTCTGCCGGTGAGGCACATCACCGCGCCCTTGGCCACGATGTCGCAGCCGACGATGCTGTCCGCGACGAGCACGTCTCCTTCGGCCTCGATGCGCGCACCGCGGGCGAATCGGGCGAACACGCTGCCGCCAACCTTTACCACCCCCTTGCCGCTCATTTCGAGGCCTCGCACCTCGAGGTCACCCCCGGCAACGATCTCTGCGTCCTCGACCACCTCGCGCACCACGATGTTGCCGCTGGCGTGCACGGCAAAACCCGAGCGCACCGTGCCATTCACGAGCACAGAGCCGGAGTCCATGCGCACATTCCCTGTCGCGAAGTCCACATCGCCGGGCACCTCGAACACCTGCGTGATAGAGAGCCTGTTCTGCGAGAATTGAACCATGCCGCAGGCCGTGGCGCGAAGCTCGGAGGTGGAAGGATCGAGGGTCACACCGTCGCCTATCTCGAGCACCACGGGCTGTCCGTCCCGCGCTTCGATGAAGTCGCCGTACACATCGCGCCCTGGGTGCCCTGGCACGGCTGCGACCACGCTCCCCAAGCGCTGCCCCACGAGAACCGACTGGACGATGCCACGCTCGTAGAAATCGACGCGGTTGTCGTCGCCCACCGTACCGGCCCGAAGCTCTGTGACGACCTCGAGGAGAAGTTCCCCGTCGCGACCGAGCTTGGGCTCTTCTCCTTGGGCGATACACATACCCCGGACTTCGGTTCCGCTTCGGCCTGCCACAAGGGCAGCCTCCACGGCCTGGGGATCGGGCTCGACCCGCAAGCTGCGACCTTGGAACAGAACCCTGAGCTGGGCCAAGTCCAAGGCATTGCCCTCTCCCACAGGAGGCGCGTAGTCCTTGGCGCAAACCTTGAGCTTGTCTTCGCTGATCACGAGCTCAAGCTCTTCATCCGCCCGCGCTAGCGAAGCCGCCCACAGGCCAGGGCCGATCTCCTCCACCGCCACCTCTTCGGCAGGACTCCCCAACACGAGCACGGCCGCAGAGCGCGCTTCGCTCTCGTCCGCTCCCTTGACCATGGCTGTGCGTCTTCGCATGTCGCTCTATGGCTCCTGCACCTGGTCATCTGCAAAGGGACATCCCTCGTCGAGGTTTAGGCGGAACACGCCAAAGAGCGCGTCGTCGAGGTCGTCCACGGGGTCGGTATCGGGTCGCATGATCCGCACCTCTACCTGGCCGTTCTCCATGAGGCTGATCACCACCGTGGCCATCGGGCCTTGCTCCACCCGGGCGTAGGCGAGGAAGCTGCGCACCCTCCCGCCGGGAAAGTCGAACAAGCTCAAAGAGTCGTGTCGCAACTGTGGCATCGTCTGCGCCGGAGAGGCATCGAAGACGCCGTCCGAAGTCGACAGCACCACCGCAGACTCCGTGGCTTCGGATAGCCCCGTGGTGTCGAGGGTCAGCCAGAGTCTTGCATCTGGCCGAAAGCCAGTGCGGACAAAATCGTCCCGAACGATGGAGCCGAAATAGCACTCTCCCGGCTCGGTTGCGAACTCGCTGACCCGCGCCGAACAGGAAGAGACGAAAAACACGAGGACGCAGATCCCAACCCAGGGCGACCGCCTTGTCTGCGCTTTCACGAGAACAACCTCAGCTGTTTGATGAGGCGATCCGCGGCCTTTTGTTGCTCGCTCACCTCAGACAGGCTCTTGACTCTCTTGAGACGCTGCTCAAGGAGTGCCACCCTGCTAGGCACGCGCTTTTCATTCATCATGGCCTCGAGCAGATGAAGCGCAGCGCCCACATAGTCGTCGTCGGAACACAAAAGCACTTGGGAAAGGATATCGTAGTCCAAAGGCAACTCGAACTCGGACAAAAAGGCGCGCACCGCTCCATCGGCCTGCGACGAGGTCGCGGCGTCCTTGATCAGCTTGAGCGCAGCGGTTCGCTTCTTGCCTTCGGGTGACGTGTCGGTCAAGGCCTCGAGCTTGCCGCGCACGACCTCGGGCGCCTTGCCATCGCCCTCGAAAAAGGCGTCGAGCTTGCTGCGGTACACCTTGGACGCGGAGTCTGCCCGAGCCTGCGCAAAGGGGCTGCCCACCGGCTTGTCCTCCTTGCGATGCGCCGATCTATCTTTTTTTGCGTCGATCTCGCGCCAAGTGCGCTTGGGCTTGTCATCATCCCTCGACATGGATCACCTCGTGGGTCGTGAGGCCACTGTATCACCGTCGATTCCGATGCTCCAGAGGCCTTTGCGCGGCGGCGAGCAGGGAGGCATGATGGTGCTAGGCTTACCGGCAGGAGGAAAAGCCATGACAAGTGTAAAACGAAACCTGATAGGTCTATCCATCGCGCTCTTCGCGCTCATTCCAGTCAGCTGCCACATCGGTTCATCCGAGGGGACCTGCGATCCGGGACAAACATGCAATTGCAAAGGCATCGGGGACTGCAAGAGAACCTGCTCGGGCGAAGATTGCCGCTTCGTATGCGATGTCGTTGGCAACTGCGAGTTCACCTGCGACGCGGGCGGTTGTTCGGCGGTCTTCGACGGCGCTGGCAACGCCACCCTATCGTGCGACGGAGGCGACTGCGATGTCCTGTCCGAGACGACCGGAAACGGCAGTCTCGACTGTCGAGGTGGAGGCTGCACCATGCGCTGTGAGGGTGCCGGAAATTGTACCCTCGAAAACTGCGACGGGACGTGCGACCTCGAGTGCCACACTGTTGGCAAATGCGAGCAGAAGTAGAGCCCAGGCGAGTCGCTCCAGGTCCTGCAACTTCAAGTCGGGGTAGACGGCGCTCCGGAAAGGCTGGTACACAGCCCCCGACAAGGAGGAAACCATGCGAGTCCTGGGCATCGAGACATCCTGTGACGAGACCGCGGCCAGCGTCATGGACGACGGTCATGTGCTTTCGGATGTCGTGGCCAGCCAGATCGACGAGCACCGTCCCTTTGGCGGCGTGGTGCCCGAGATCGCCAGCCGTGCGCACATGGCCCGCATCGCGCAAGTCATCCGGCGAAGTGTCGAACAGGCTGGTCTGACTCTGCGCGACCTCCACGGCGTCGGAGTCACCCAGGGACCAGGACTCGTGGGCGCGCTCCTCGTCGGTTTGGAGTGTGCCAAGGCGCTGGCCACCTCCCTGGGGGTGCCATTCGTTGGGGTCAATCACCTCAAAGGCCACCTCCTGGCCGCGCGCATCCCCGATGGCGCCACACCCCTGCCCGAGATGCCGTACATGGCCTTGCTCGCCTCTGGGGGCCACACCGGCGTGTACCTCGTGGAAGACTGGGACCGCATCAGCTGCTTGGGCCAGACCCGTGACGACGCGGCGGGTGAAGCCTACGACAAAGTCGCTAAGCTCCTGGGACTCGGCTACCCAGGAGGCCCGCTCATCGATCGCCTCGCGCAAACCCCGGGAGAGGAAATCACCTTCCCCCAAGCCCTGCGACAGAGGGATTCCTACGAGTTCAGTTTCTCGGGCCTGAAGACCGCAGTGGCCCAGCACGTCGCAAGTCTCGGGCGGGCGCCCACCCAAGCCGAGATCGAGATTGTTGCCAGGAGCTTTCAGCGCGCTGTTGTGGAGATCCTGGTGCGCAAGGCCGTCCGCGCCGCCCGCGACAAGGCGGTGAGCCGGCTCGTCCTGGCCGGAGGTGTCGCCGCTAACCAAGGCCTGCGAGAGCACGCAGCTCGAGAGTGCAAGGCGTACGACCTCGAGCTGTTCGCGCCGCCCATCCACCGCTGCACCGACAACGGCGCGATGATCGCCCACATCGGCTGGCTCGCGCTTCGAAACGGAGAGCGCAGCGAGCTCGCCATCGGTCCCAAATCGAGCTGGCCTTTGTCCGTTTGAGCTTTAAAGGCTGGAGCTAGGGGTTCAGGCGCCCGCGACACCGTGCTTTTTGAGCACCCTGCGGAAGTTGGAGCGGTCCAGTCCGGCCTGACGCGCCGCCTCACTGACATTTCCCCCTGAGCGCCGCAACAGCTCGACCATATACTCGCGTTCGAAGTTGTCCACCACGCGCTTCTTGGCATCGGCAAACGGCAGGTCGAGCAGCACGTTGCGCGACACCACGGCCTCCCCCGTGTTGACCACAGGCCGAGGCAAATCACCGGGCAGGATCACGTCAGAGCGGCACATGACCACCGCTCTCTCCATGGCATTCTCGAGCTCGCGCACGTTGCCCGGCCAGCCGTACCCGCGCATGGCGCGCATGGCCTCCAGGGAGATGCGACGGATGTCGCGGCCCGATCGCACCGCGTACTTTCGCAAAAAGTGATAGGCGAGTAAGGGGATGTCGTCGAGGCGCTCCCGCAGAGAGGGAAGCGCAATCGTGATGACGTTGAGCCGATAATAGAGATCCTCGCGGAACGTGCCGGCCAGCATCGCTGCGTGCAGATTCACATTGGTCGCGGCGACGACTCGCACGTCCACGCTGATCTCCTCGGAGGCGCCGACTCGCTTGATTTCGCCCTCCTGTAGGACGCGCAGCAGCTTGACCTGGGTCTGGAGCGGCAGCTCACCCACCTCGTCGAGCAAGATGGTTCCGGCGTTGGCGGCTTCGAACAGGCCCATACGCGTGGCCACTGCGCCTGTGAACGCTCCGCGCATATGGCCAAACAGCTCGGACTCCACGAGGCTTTCCGGAATGGCCGAACAGTTCACTGGCACAAACGCCTTGCTCGCTCGCGGCCCTCGCGTGTGCACAGCGCGGGCCACGAGCTCTTTACCAGTGCCGGACTCTCCCTGGAGCAATATCGTAGAGGTAGAATGGGCCACCGAGTCGATCATCCGGTACACCTCCAACATTGGAGCAGATGAACCGATGATGTTGCCGTAGCGCTCGCGCACCTCCAGCTCTTCCTCGAGCTTGCGGGTGCGGGACAGGAGACGACCGCGCTCAGCCGCCTTGGCCACGGCCAGGGCCACGGTGTCCGAGGAAGTGAACGGCTTGGTGAGAAAGTCGTAGGCGCCGGCCTTCACCGCTGCCACGGCGGTATCGACGTCGGCAAATGCGGTCATGAGCACGACCTCGACCCGCTCGGACGCGGCCTTGGCCCGGCGCAGCACCTCGATGCCGCTCATGCCCGGCATCACCAAATCGACGAGAATGACATCTATGTTGTCGTTCGCGAGCCGCTCGAGGGCCTCGCTGCCACCCGATGCCGTTTCTACCTCGAACCCTCGCGCGCTCAGAATGCGCGCAATGGCCCTCAGAGACTCTGGCTCGTCATCGACGACGAGAATATGCGCCTTGGTGTCGTCTTCAGACCCCTCTGGATGACGTCCAGAACTCGGGACTCGCAAGCTCAGAGGTGTCATCACGTTGCTCATTTCGTCATGCTCTGGCCAATACTCGATCGCCACTGCGGCGTCGCCATGCTGGCTCTAACTGTAATTCTAGTGCGAATGCACTCGCGGTCCACTCGCGACCGACTGGTCACCAGCGCCGGGTAGGGTATACAGTTTATATTATGACCCCTGAAGAACAGGGAAAACTCATCGACGAGGTAGACAACGACATCGAGCGGCTCAACGCGCTCTATAACCAGTACTTCATGGGCATCGAGAAGACAGAGCCCACGGTGCTCGGGAAAAACCTCGAGCGAAAAGTGCAACTGCTTCGAAAAGAGCAAATCCGCAACACAGCGCTTCGCTTCCGCTTTCACATGCTCGTCCAGAAGCTCAACACCCAGAGCACTTACTGGCGCCGCGTCTGCCGCCAGATAGAAGAGGGCACTTACACTCGGCATGTGGTGCGAGCCCAGCAGCGCTCGGGCCGCCCGTCGACCGTGCCCCAAACCGACGAGGCGCAGAGCCAGTCCCTGAACGAGGCTTGGACCCTAGAGGACTTGGAGCAGAACGAGCACCTCGACGCAGGCCTGCCGACGCCGGACCCGAAGACACGGGCGCCCACGCCACAACGGCAGGATATGCAGCTAGACGACCCGTTTTTCGACCTCACCGAGCCCGAAATGCGAAGCCAACAGGGCTCGGTCCGGAGTCATCGCAATCTCCTCGAACTGGACGACCCCCTCGACGGCGCACCACCCCCATCGAAGGCCTTCGAGCCGCGGCGCCCGACCCCTGCCAAAGGTGAGGTGCCCAAGGATCCGATGAGCAGCTTCTTTAACGGCGAGCCGCCGGCCCACAAGCGCCCGCCGGCCCTGCCCACTCCGCCGGCCCCGCCCACTCCGCTGGCCCTGCCCACTCCGCCGGCCCCGCCCACTCCGATCACTGCTCCGGTCAAAAAGGCCACTGGCGACGGCCACGACAGCGGCCTCAGCGAAGAGCGCGCCAAGCAGGTGTTCAAGACCTATCTGGCAGCGCGGCAGAAGACCAACGAGCCCATGGAAGGAATCACGTTCGAGAAGGTGCGAGCCTCTCTCGTCAAACAACACGAGGCCAAGGGGGGCAAGGTCGATTTCAAAGTCGTGATTCGCGACGGCCACGCGGTCATCAAGGCGGTGAACAAAGAGTGAGCTTCGCCTTTAGGCGTCACCCACAGTGGGCACGAGCTGCGACGGATGAATGCCCAGGCGCGCCAAGGCGTCTCGCCAAATATCCCTCAAAGGGACATCGAAAATCAAATTGACATTGAATGGTACGTTAATCCAAGCACCGGACTTGATTTCTTCTACGAGCTGATTGGGTCCCCAGCCCGAGTACCCGAGATAGAAGCGGTATTTCTGCGGCCCGCGGCCTACGAGAATGGCCTGAAGAACGTCCACCGACGACGTTACACTCAAGCTTTCTTCCACTTGGCGGGTATGGGGACCGGACCAGTCCGGTGAGTGCAGCACCCAGCCGCGCTCGAGGGCGACCGGGCCACCACACAGCACCGGCGGATGCTCAGCCAGGTTCACGGGTAAAGGAGCGTCCAGCTTCATTTCGCCTATGACCATGGAGAGATCGACCGAGGCCTCGCGGTTGATGATGAGTCCCAAAGAGCCCTCGTCGTTGGCGTGCTCGATCATGAGCACGACCGCGCCTTCGAAGTTGGGGTCTCGAAGCTGCGGCGCTGCCACCAGGAAGCCCGGGACTATACGAGTTTCAACCATGAGCGGCATTGTGCCCGGTGTCTATTGCCCTGTCCATCTCCCTATGGCATACCTTGTTGCCGGAATGCCGGATTTCCGTAAAAATTCAACCTGAACGTCCGTGCAATATACTTGTTCAGCTTGAATTGTGCGGTATACTGACAGGTGTTCAGTTCGAAGTTTGGGCTTCAACAACCGAGGGGGAGGACAAGAAGATGAAGCAAAACACATTCACGACGAGCAATACCGAAGAGGTGATCCTGCGAAGATTAGGGGTTTTTCGCAAAAACGGCTTCTTCGGAGAAGACACGCGAGGAGCTCGGATCCGCAGGGCCACGAGCGCCAACGACTATGCCAACGTGTTCAGGTTTGTTCACGACACTTACGTTCAGTGTGGGTGGGTGCGGCCCGATCCCTCGCGCCTGCGGATCCGGCCTTGGGACCTATGCCCGACCACGGCAGTGTTCATGGCCGAATTCGAGGGGACCGTGGTCGGTTCGCTCGTCGTTGTTGGCGACACACCGGATTTGGGCCTTCCCGTCGATCCGGCCTTCTCAGATGTGACCAATTCCCTGCGGGGTCCTCTTCGCTCCCTGGCCGAAATGGGAGTGCAAATCGTCGCGCCTGCGTTTCGCCGCGGGTCGCTGCTCACCGAGCTCCAGCGCTGCGCTTATGCCCACTTGTCCCACAAGGGATATACGGATCTCTTGACTATCGTCAGCCCGGTGCAGCGCCACTTCATGGAGATCATCGATTTGCACTCGCTGACCGAACCGCGACGCTGGAACCCGGCCCTCGACGACTTGGTGGTCCTCGTCGCCGGCGACCGACCGGCCTTCGAGGAGCGACTCGCGACGACTTCCTTGGAGCAGGGCAGTCTCGATGAATTCCGTCACCGCTTCCTCATCTCCGAGAATCCCTACGTGGACCAAGTGTCAACGTGGGACACCCTGGCCCTGCAGATGTTTGAGGAACCCCGCGAGCTGCGCGAGTTAGCCTCTGGTTACCTGAATCTGTGGTACGGCGCCTCACTCGCCGAGCTGCGCGCCATAGCCCGCCACCTCGGCAGTGACTATCCGTTGGATCTCGCCGTGCAAAAGAGCGCCTAAGCCCACTGGAGTTATAGAGACCATGATGGACAGCAAAGAGCTCCACTCTCGCAACGCGGGTTACATCCAGGCGCAGACGCAGGACAAAATGGCCGAATGCCGGGTTCTTGTGGCCGGTTGCGGCGTCGGAAGTGCCATCGCCGAAACCGCCGCCCGATTGGGCTTCTGCCGCTTCGTGCTGATCGATCCAGACACAGTCAGCGTCAGCAACCTCAATCGCCAAACCTACACAAGCGAGGACATCGGCCTGCCCAAGGTAGAGGTCCTCGCCCGCCATCTGCGGCGAGTCAATCCCAGTGCCCAGATCGCCACGCGTCTGGAAAAGCTCAGCGCCCACAACGCTGCGCAGCTCGCGGAGCAGGTTGATTTCGTTTTCGACACCATCGATTTCCTGGACATGAGCGGCATCGTGGCCCTCCACGACGCCTGCGCGCAGGCCAAGGTGCCCGTGGCCACCGCTTTTAGCGCCGGGTTCGGGGCGGTGGCGACCTTTTTCCCCCCCGCGTGCCGTGTCACTCTGCGCGATCTTCTCGGGCTGCCACGAGACATGCAAGGCCGTGTGCCGTGCGCCGCACAAGCCTTCGAGAACCTTCTCGAGCCCCTTTCCAGGGTCCTGGACCCCGGAAGCCTCGCCACGGCCATGAGCTCCCTGCAGCAGATGGCGGCCGGGGTTCCGTGTCCTGCCCCAAACCTCGCGGTCGGCGCCTCTCTCGTGGCCAGCCTATGCACGACGATGGCCGTGCGCTACCTCGCCGGTCAACCGGTTTCCCCAGCTCCGCATCTGTGCGCCGTCGACCTCGGGCTCATCCTCTCTTCCTCCCATATAGACCCCGCCCCAAAGGCCCGCGAAGCGCAGCGCAGCTGAGCGATAAGCGGCTTGCGACCTTCGCGCATTTCGGGCTACGCTTTGGGCTGCGCTCGACCCGAGCCCCATGCGGGCTCCAAGCAGAAAGCTTTCGCCGTGACTCTCAAAGCATCGCTACTCAGTGGCCTAAAGGACAAGGAAGTACCGTGTCGCACCAAAGGGTGCCGCAACACATGGACCTGGGAGGGCACGGAACAGCTCCGCTGGATGGGAGACGGGAAGCTCGAGCCACCGCTCCGCATGTGCGCCGAGTGCTACGCCAAATACAATGAGCTCGAAGACCGCAAGGTTCCTTGTGCCAACGACGCCTGCGAAGGCACCTGGACCTGGACCAAGTCCGCACGGCTCGCTGCCCTCAAGAAGGGCCGCACCGAACCGCCGCGAGATCGATTGTGCGAAGCATGCCGCAGTCAAGCCAAAGAGGTGGCCAGCCTCGACGTGCCATGCCGAGTGCGCGGTTGTGAGAATACCTGGGTCTGGACTCCCGAGGAGCGTATCGCCGCCGACGGGGGCGCCGGCACGGCCAAACCGCCGATGCGAATGTGCGATTCCTGCTATGACCACTTCAAGGGCATGTCCGACCAACAAATCAAGTGTCGTATTCAAGTGTGCGAGGGCACCTGGACCTGGACCCGCGGCATGCAGCTCGAGGCGACGGCCAGAGGCATCACCGAGCCCCCCAAGCGCATGTGCGACGCTTGTGCCGAGGTGTTCTCGTCGGTCGAGGACTTGGAGCAACCGTGCAAGGCCCGAGGGTGCTCTGGAAGCTGGATTTGGACGCGATTTGCGCAAGTCGAGGTCATCCGCTTCGGCGGCGGTAAGGTGCCGGCGCGCATGTGCTCAAACTGCTACGAAAAGTTCAAGAATTCCCAGGAACAAACATTGGACTGTCGCATCAGCGGCTGCCAGGGCAAGTGGGTGTGGACCAAGCAGATGCAGCTCGACGCTTCCAACCGAGGCTTCAAGGATCCGCCTCGCCGCATGTGCGACGCTTGTGCCTCTGAGGTGTTGAGCTACGCGGAGCAGGGCGTGCCGTGCAAGCAAGACGGCTGTGGCAACACCTGGACCTTCAACCCGGAAATGCAACTCTCGGCGAGCCGCAAGGGCAAGCCCGGCGAGCCGCCCCGCCGTATGTGCGAGCGCTGCAAGCGCTTCCTCGACTCTGCCGAGACCAAGGAAATCTCGTGCGAAGCCTGCGCTGCTGCCATTGTCTGGCCCAAGGAGCATCAGCTCAAGGTGGAGCTCGGCGTTTGGGTTAAACCTTCGCTGTGCGCCGATTGTCGCAGGGCGCGCGGCTCCCATGTCCCGAGCAACCCTTCAACGACGAGCGAGACGCCCACCAGCGACGCGCCTTCTGCGCCCGCTGATGCCTCGACGCCGCCGGCCGAAGGGCCCAATCCCCTTCTCTAACCCTAGAGCTTCGCGAAGATCTCCGTGACCACCAGGTCCTCGCCGCTCGTCGCGATCCCGATGCCCACATGGGTATAGTCGGGGTCGAGCAGTTGCATCCTGTGGGACGGGCTAGCCTTGAGGTTTTGGTGCAGGCGAATCAGCGTTCGCGAACGGGCCACGTTTTCAGCGTACTTGCCCGGGGACAGTCCGGCGTCGGTCAGTCGCGACAGAAGGTCGCCGGAGGTCGGAGACACATGTCCGAAAAACGCAGACCGGGCCATCTCCTCGCTGTGCTTGCGAGCCAGGTCGCTCAGGCTCGCGGAAAGCTGCAGGGGCGAAAGCCCGGCCCGCTCGCGCGTGGCGTTGATATAGCCCAGGAGGGTCCTGGGGCTGACCTGCGCGGCCTCGTCTTCGTCTGGCACGACCGTTGGTCGCTCCTCGGGCTCCACCCCCGCATACAGGGGAACGAGCAGCGCTGTCTCTTCTCCGCGGCCGAGGTCTACGCTGAGCTCGAGGTCGTAGCGACCAGGCCCTGACAGTGCAAAGCTGACCGCAAAGTCGTAGCTGGTGCGAGGGCTCGGGACGAGCCGCCGCACCCTCCCCCCAGGCAAGCCCAAATACGCGCCGCCCAATCGAACCCCTGGCCTCGTTCTGCCTCGGACTTCGACCGTCGACCACGGGGCGGGCGAGATGGTCAAGGCCTCTATCTCCAACGCGCGATCAGACAAGAGAAGCACCGCCATGGGTCTGGAGCCCGTAGAGACCCCAAGGCCGCAATGGCCAAACCGCTGCACCTGCGCCTTGGCCACCGCAGCGGCGAGGTCGGCGATCCCCGCCTCGTCCGCGGTGCTGTAGAACGGCATCAGCCAGTAGTCTACACCACCACGCCTATGCACCATGAACCTCAGGCGATCGAGATCCGAGCCGCGGGCTCGCGCGCCTTGCACGGCGAGATCCTCCGCATGCTCGCGAGCGACGCTCCCGAGCAGGGGCTCTGGCGCGCAGGACAAACCCGAAAGAGCTGCGATCCTCTCGAACGCGGCGGTCTCCGAGGGCGTCTGCGGGGGCACCGTGGGAGGTCCATAGTGCGCACCCTTGTCATCTATGGGCTCAGGAGCTGCCGCGACAGAAGAAATGGCGCTGGACTCGGGGCCGCGCCTGCCCGCCTGGCACCCGCAAACCGCGATCAGCGCTACGGCGACTACTGTGCGCCGTGGCACTTCTTGTACTTCTTGCCAGAGCCGCAGGGACAAGGATCGTTGCGGCCCACCTTGGGCATGTCTCGCTTGACCG
>JALOQD010000061.1 GCA_025453525.1 Myxococcota bacterium | reverse complement strand
CCCTCCCCCTTCATCCTCACCGACCGCACCCCGAGGTCCGCGAGGTTGTTGACCCGGGCGAGCAACTCGAACCGCCGCAAGGCCTCGATGTTGGGAAAGACTTGCACCTCGTCGCGAAGCGCGGTGCGATGCCGGACGTACCACAGACCCAAGAGGCTGGGATGGCCGATCTCGAGGTCTCCAAATTCGTGATGACCCCGGCGCTGCGCCGTGAGGCTGTATTGCAGCTCGCATATCTTGTGAGCCTGGGCCACGGCCGATAGCACCGCATCCGCGGGCTCGAAGCGGCTGCCCGAAGGAGGCGTGTCTGCGATATCGAAGGCGACAGGGCGACCGGAGGTGTTGCGCACCTCGAGCCGCACCTGCGTGGAAACGCCCAAGGACAAAACGGGCTCGACCTTCCGAGTGGGCTGGAGGCGCGGTTTGCACCCCCAGAGGCGATCCACGGTCGCCGTGAGCAGCACGGCCACCGCGGGCAGAGCTGTCCACAGCGGCGGCTCTCCTCCGAGCGTGGCCACGGCGGGCGCCAGAGTCGAAAGCAAAAGGAGCAACATCATTCTCCCGGTGGGAGTCATCGACGCGGCACCTCCACGGATGCGAACATGTGACGAAGGACCATATCCGCACTGGTTTCCTGAATGATGACCTCGGGCGTGAGCCGAATGCGGTGTCGCAGGGCCCAGGGCGCGATACGCATCACGTCGTCCGGCGTCACGTAATCTCTTCCGTGCACCGCTGCGCACGCGCGAGCCGCCATGAGCATGGCCACCGAAGCCCTGGGAGAAGCGCCGATGGCGATGCCCGGCCACTGCCTGGTCCGGGCGACGATCGCTGTGATGAAGACCAGCACCGACTCCTCGACCCTCACGGTCTTGCACGCTGCGATGGCCTCGAGGATCTGCGCCTTGTCCATGGCCGGCTGCAATCCGAGGGCGTCCAAGTCGAACAGATCCACTCCCTTCTCGTAGCGGGCGAGGATCTGCTGTTCCTCGGCCTGACTCGGATAGTCGATGAGCAGCTTGAACATGAAACGATCGACCTGGGCCTCGGGCAACGGGTAGGTGCCTTCGTATTCGAGGGGGTTCTGGGTCGCCACGGTCACAAATGGTGGATCGATGGGGTAGGTGCGACCGTCGTTGGTCACTTGCCTCTCCTGCAGCGCCTCGAGCATGGCCGACTGGGTTTTGGGCGTGGCGCGGTTCACCTCATCGGCGAGCAGGATGTTCGTGAACACGGGGCCTGGCCGAAACACAAAGGCCTGTTGCTTGCTGTCGAATACCGAGAACCCCACGAGGTCGGCGGGCATGAGGTCCGGCGTGCACTGCACGCGTCGAAATTGGCACGACAGCACGCGCCCCAAGGTATTGGCGAGCAACGTCTTGCCCAATCCCGGCGGCCCCTCGATGAGCACATGACCATGGGCCAAAAGGGCGAGCATCAAGCCCTCCACGATCTCGTGTTGTCCAACGATGACCTTGGCCACCTCGGCGCGAACGCGGTCGAACGTCTCTTCAATCTGCGCGATGTTCATGGGGTCTTCCTCTTCTTGCCATTAGCTGTCCCGCCTACCCACCGTTTAAGGATCGCGCCACTGCGGAGCGACCCAGCGCATGCTCGGCCCGAGCCAAGTCCACGAGCAGCGGCAGATGGGCGGTCATGTCGTTGTTTCCACTGCGCAGCGCTTGCCTCGCCTGCGCAAGGGCCTCTTCCGCCGCGGCGCGCGCCTGACTGCTCGTGCCTCTTTCCTTGAGTCTGGAGCGGAGGTGCTCGACGCTGCGATCCAAGGCCCACAGGCTCTTGCCGGCGCGCAGGTAGAACGCGCCGAGGTCGTCGATGAGGGTCGCCACCTCGCGAGCGGGCACCCGTTTCTCCCGCGGCAGCGCCGGCCCGAGCCCGCGGGATCTCCACCAGTAGCCGACGAGGAGCAATAGCACGACGTGGAGAAACACGAGCCTGAGGTTGCCAGCGCCGAGCAGCCTGACGATCTGGGGTTCGGGCTTGATACCGTGATAGCTCTCGTCGAAAGCCCAGACCTTTTCACGCCCCCCCTCGTCCATGAGCGCTGCTGCCCACAGATGCGTCGACTTCCAGCCAATACCCGCGTTGGACAGGAGCTCAGCGTCGGCGATCTCGATCACCGTGCCGTTTCCGCGCGACTCGAACGCCGCGACGGCCTCATTGGTCTCGTCGCCCAGCAGCATGACCCCCTCGCAGGACTCGAGGTTCAGCAGGGTCTCGACCGGATACTGGAACGGCGGCACCTTCCTGCTCATCTCATCACTGCTTCCCGTGTACGACAACGTCGATAGCTGGGCCTCGCCAAGCTCCAGCAAGCCACATCCGAGAAGGCCTGCCTGCGCCACCTCGACGTCCCCGCCCGACCGGACAGAGAGCGGATAGCCGAGGATGAGCGTACCTCCCTGCTCCACCCATGAAAGCAAATCATCGATATCGCCTGATGGAATCGCCTCACGTGGAGAGAGCAACACGAGCACGCCGACGTCCTTCGGGAAGTCGTCTGGAGCGGAGAGCACACGCCGGGCGCCCTTGGTCTGCGTCGCGACGAGCTCGTAGAACAGGGAAAAGCCATCCTGCGCCTTGCGGGCCGAAGGCGCGTCGGCAAACGTGACGACCGGCTCTGGATGCCAAAACAGCACAGCCGCCAGCCACAGCACCCAGGCCGCGAAGAATGCGTGCTCAGCGCGTAGAGGCCTCTTGTCGCGCTTGGGGTCGGCCATTGAGGTTTGATTAGCCAAGCCGTTTCTCCACGATTTCTTTACATTCAAAATAGTGTTCCTGCCGTGCGGACCTGCCTCCGAAAAATAGGTCCTCGAACGTTCGCACCAGGGAGCGGGCCGCTTCGAAGTTCCCGCCGCGACGCCGCACTGTCTCTAAAAATTCCATGTTCGTGGCAGAGCGCCGCAGGTCGATGCGACCGAGGCGGTGCAAGGCAGCAAGCCCTGCCAGATAGCACCAACCCACGGCGGTCTTGTAGTCACCCTCAGCCGCAGCTTCATCGGCCCGATTGAGCATCGTATCGAGAGGGGCCTCGGGGAGCTCCGAAATCCGCACGTCTTGGGGTCTGGCTTCGTCGAGGTCGAGGGAATGGACGGTCGCGGGGCGCCGCAGACTGCGTCGAGACAACGAGTACAGCAGCATCAGGAGCAAGACAGTGACCAAAAGACCGGCGAGCATGTACCCGGTCACCGTCCCCACACCAGCGCAGCCGCAGGCCGGTAATCCTGGGCCCCAGTGACAGGTGGGTGAAGGCCCGCAACCTTCGCAGGACTGGGTTCGCCTCTCGCATCCACCGCCCTTGTCCGAGCCACTGCCCGGCGTTGCCTTGCCGCAGCCTCCCCCTTGTCCCTCCTCCTCGCTGTGACGCTTGTCCAGTTTGTCCTGGGGCGCCGGACCGTAGCCACAGTCCTCCACAGAATCATCAGGCAATCCCGAAGAGGCGTCGCCCTCGTTCCCTTCCTCGGACACGGGGCCACGGGATCCGCGGTCCAAAGAGGGCTCGTGCTTGCGCCTCAGCCAGTCGTAGTCCGGCGCGGAAGTGATGCGTTCCAGATCCTTCTCGATGTGTCCGTTGTCCGGCAAGGGCTGCGCCGCGAGCCGTCCACACAGGCCAAGCCCAATTGCGAGGAACGTCATTGCCGAAAGTCGTCGCCTCACGCAGCCCCCTTTGGATCGGCCGCGATCAGGCGCTCCCTGGCAGAGCGCATTCCCAGCTCGATGTCCCATCCTTCCTTTCGGGTTCGCGCATCGAGATAGAGGAGAAACCACGCGAGGTCGAAGATCGGTGCGCAGGTGAGCCCAATGAGCATCCAGAGGCCGAGAAGCAAGGGGCTGCCAGCCACGTCCTCCCCCTCGAAGAACCCACCTGTTCGCCACAGAGCAAAGAAGTCCGAAAAAACGAAGTCCACGGTAAAAGCCAAGGCAAAGACCAGACACAGCACGAGTAAGAGAGCCGACATGTCGAGCCCAAGGGAGGTGCCTCCGGCGCGGCGGTACAGCGCCGCTCGACGCAGCTTCAACTCCGCTCCCTTCAGTCGCTCGAGGAGCTGCACCATGGGTGTGAATGCCCACGACAAACGCAGGCTCTGGCCGAGCACGAGGGGAAGCAGGGGCAGCCAGATCAGTCGATGGAGAAGACGAGTGCCGAGATGGGGCAAGGCGACCGGGCGAAACAACGAGGTGGCCCTTCCCAGGGTGAGCTCGATGCCGAACACGAGCCTGCTCGCGGCCAAAATCACGGCCCCGGAAGCCAGTGGCAAGAGCAGGTAGAACACGAGCATGCCGAGCCAAATCGAACCGCCCAGCGCAATGCAAAGGGCCGCCGCCAGACAGGCCGGGAGCCCCCAAACGAGCTGCAACGCCCATAAAAGGCCGAAATGAACGCGGTAGAGCTGCACCGCGAGGTCGAGCACTTCGGGAATGCCGCGCGGCCGGATCTCTACCGTGGCCTGGTCGAAATTCACGTTGCCTCCGGAGAGGAACCTCGACCGCAGAGGATGAGGTAGAAGGTGACCGCGAACCACAACAGGCCGCCCACGGCGAACTTTATCGAGGCAGGGGCCCCGGACGGGGACCAGAACCCCTCGATGCCAGCGGCGATGAGCAGCATGGAGGCGACGCCGAACACGATCGTCACGAGCTTGTCGGCTTCGCCGCGCAAGGCCGCAAGGCGCGTGGCCCGACCGGGATTGAGCATCACTGTCCCCATGCGCAGGCCAGCTGCGCCCGAGAGTACGATGGCCGAAAGCTCGAACGCGCCATGGCCCACCACGAAGGACAAGAAGCTCGTAGACGCCCCGGCCAGGCAGATGTAGGCGCCCACAGCTCCGCCAAAGACCCCGTTGAAAATCAGAAAGAAGATGGAGCCCAAGCCGAAGAACACTCCGGTCGCGAAGCAGCGAAACGCGATCCCGACGTTATTGCGCACGTAGTAGCCGGTCATGGCTGAGTCCAAATCTTCCGAGCGCCCGCCCGCATGGCCCTCGAGGTAGCTCTGCGCAAGCATTTCGAGCTGCTCTGGCGGCGCGAGCAGGTAGGCCCGCTTGGGGCTCGGCAGGACGAACAACACCGAGGCGATGGTCGGCAGCACGAAGAGCAGCATCGCCGCAAGAACCTCGAGACGAATCGCACGCACGGCACGGGGAAAGGTTTGCCCGTAGAAACGCAAGAGGGCGCGGGCCTTGGGCGGTCTCGGGGGGTGAAACAGCTTGTGGCCTCTGGCCACGATGTCATTGAGGTAGGCCTCGACATCGTCACCGACGTCCTCTGCCCGCGCGCGCGCTAAATCAGAACAAGCCATTCGATAGAGCCGGACGAGCTCCTCGAGCTCATGATCGGCCATGGACTTGGTGCCACGCTCCTCAGTGGCGTCGAGCAGTCGAAGGAGCCGCGTCCAGCGCCCTACCCTCTGCTCCACGAACTCATGCTTCCTCATGGCCTGGTTCCATAGTTCTCACCAAGGAACAAAGACGAGTGCCGGCAGTGCTCGGCCAGGAGCACCCCGGCGAGCGCGGCGGCAGGGCTCGCTTTCTCGATCCCCAGCCGTTCCATCAAAGGCTGCGAGAGGATCTCGGCGAGCTCTGTGGCCCGTTCTGGAGACAAGATGGGCGCTCTGCGGAAGTAGGCGTCGATCAAGGCGATATCCCGCGGTCGAAGGCGCAGAGAGGCCACTGCCTCCGGGGCCAGCTCCAAGGCGTCCTCGGGCAAGGCAGGCAACTCGCTGAGGGCGACCTTTCGATGGCGCACTACGATGGTGTCTGCCGCGAAATCCCCGAGGCGTCTCTGCATGCCGGTCGCGAACATAGTGATGAGCCCAGCCGCATAGGCCATGGGGAAGATATCGGCGGCGCGCAAGAGGTTGCGCATGGCAGAGCGCACCAGATCGAGAGGGATCCCCGAACGCCTGATCACCCGCAAGCCGAGCGCCCGCTTCCCCGGAGTCTGCCCGTTCCACAACCACTCGAGCAGCGTGTGATAGCCCCACTCCACAACGAACACCAGCACCAGCAGCAGTCCGTAGGCAAATCCCGGCGACGCCCATCCGGTCAGCAGCAGGACCACAAACCCCACGACAGACATGCCGCCCAAGCGGATGGAAAGGTCGATCCCGTAAGCCAGCATTCGAGAGCCTGGTCCGGCGAGCTCGTACGTAAAGCGAATCTGCTCCGGAGTCTCTATCGAGACTCTGGGGTCCAATCGGAGTCGACGGCGTGAGACGCTCTCCATACGAAACAATATTGTAATCGGTTAAACGAAAGGGGCCACACGAGCTCTGTCCAGGGCTCTTGCTTCGAACCCGGGAGGTGGTCAGTCGACCTCGCCCAGGGTCGGCAGGAAGCTCTCGAAGGCCGCCATGGTCTTGATGTGAATCACCCCACTGCATTCGAGAAGCGGCACGTCGCCACCTGCCACGAGCGTTCGCGTCGGCTCTAGCCCTGCGCGAAGGGCCGCCAGGCGCTCGGCGCCTGTCTCGAGGTTGCTACTCTTGACAAACCCCACGATGACCGCAGCCACCTGAGGCTCGTTTCCCGCGAGCAGAAGGTCCTCAAGGGGGGTGTTGGCGCCCAGAAACACGACCTCGAAACCCGCCATGGTCAGGAGCACGGCGGCCATGTGAAGCCCCAAGGTATGGAGCTCTCCTTCGAACGAAGCGAGCACGACGCGGCTTCCCCGCGGCCGAAGAGACAACGGTCGCCACACTGAGGAAAGGACGTTCTCCACGACGGCGCTGGCAAAGTGCTCGTGCGCCACGGTGAGCGCTCCAGACTCCCATTTTCTTCCGAGCTCGTCGAGGAACGGTACAGCGCGCTCCAGCACGAAACGGCTGGCGCCGAGCCTTCCGATGGAGCGCCGCAGCTTAAGCTCCAGGCTAGCGCCACCAAAAGACCTGACCAGGGTGAGCCAGTCCTCTATTTCTAGGAGCGGTTCGCCTGCCCGCCCTCGGGGAGCGGCGCCCCGAGCCGAGATGATGGCCGTGACGAGCTCATCCTCTGTGGCCGACACCGCAAACGAAGGTTTAAAACCAAAATCGATGACCTCCCGGATGAGACTCAGGCGCGGCACCAAGGACATGGGATATCTGCGATGCCCGGAACCGCGGCGGTGGGGCATGGGAAAACCGTACCGCCTCTCCCAATTGCGCAGCGTCTCGACCGCAAGCCCGCAGGCTCGCGCCAAGCCGCCTATGGAAACGAACCCGTTGTCACCCTCTAGAACCTCATCGTGGTCGGATTGTGTCGCACTCATCCTAGCGCTCCTTGTTTCCACAAAAAAAGCTGACGCGCTGTTTTCTTTGTCAATTCTTAACCATCATCCCAGAGTTCCACTAGGCCAAAGACCTATTTTTGAATAGATTTTTCCCCTGCCTCTCTTCAAAGAAGACAAAAATATTTCCTTTGAACAGAGCGGCCTGGTAACGCGACGCGTTTCTCTCGGTGTTTTATGTGTAATGAAATGGACAGGGAGGGACCCTATCAGTGGAGGTCAGCATGAAAGTCACCCCAAACCCCAGAAAGAGCAATTTGAACATTTTTTTCTGGTCAACTGTTGACTTCAGCCCGGCAAATATCTACTCATTACTGTGTCAGGGCCAAGGCCCGACACACTGACTCAAAGGAGGAGAACAATGAGTCACTCATCTACTGGTTTTGTTGGTACCCTCATGAATCTGCCGCTGTTCCAGTCCGAGTGGGTGCTCTGGCTGCTCGCCGGTCTTTCCATCCTCTCGATAGCGGTGGTCGTAGAACGAGTTTGGTTCTACTACCGACACAAAGTCGACGTTCGAGATATCCGGTCAAAACTTTCCGGTTACCTGCGCACCGGCGACTATCAGGCCGCGGCCGACTACCTGTCCAAGTTCGACAGTCTCGAGACCAATGTCGTGCTCGAGGGGCTGAAGGATCACGGAATGGGCGCCGAGGCCGTGCAAGACCTCATCTCTGGCTCTGCCAAGGTCGAGCGCTCCCGCTACGAAAAGCGGCTGAACTTCCTGGCCACCGTGGCGAGCAATGCGCCGTTCATCGGCCTGTTTGGAACCGTGCTCGGTATCATCCGCGCGTTTCAGGATCTCTCTGGGAACATGGCGCAGGCGAGCGACGCTGTCATGGCCGGCATTGCCGAGGCTCTCGTGGCCACGGCCGTGGGTCTGCTCGTCGCGATTCCAGCCGTGGTGGCGTTCAACGTTCTCAAAGCCAAGGTCGGACACATGGCCGATAACATGCACCTGCTCACCTCGACGCTGCTCGCAGCTCTCAAGGCAGACGGCGGGCTCGCTCCGGCACCGGCCCGAATCAGCAACCCGAGGGAGGCCTGAGATGCACGGCGAAAACAACAACAACGACAGCGGCGTCATCGCCTCGATCAACATCATCCCGTTTGTCGACATCGTGCTCGTGCTGCTCATCATCTTCATGGTCACCTCCACGGCGATCGTCCGCGCCGCGATCAAGGTGGACCTGCCCACGGCCGCGAGCGCCGGAGACTCGGTCACGACAACCGTGAACCTCATCGTCACGGCCAAGGGCGAGCTGCTCCTCGATGGACAGCAGCTGCCAGCTGTCGACATTGCAAAACAAATCCGGGTTGCCGTCGAGAAAGACAAAGACACCCAGGCCGTGATCTCCGCCGACAAGCGCCTCGCCTACGGCGAAGTGGTGAAGGTCATCGACATGGTCAAGAGCAGCGGCGTGCGCAGCTTTGCGCTGAACATCGAGCGTGAAGTCGCCAGTAAGTGAGGACATCATGCCCAGCGACCACGAAATATCGACCAAACGCGACGAGGTAGCCTCCGTGGTCCGACCTAGCGTTCGGAGCAAGGCGGTTGCAAAGCGCGCGGCACAGCGCCAGCGCAATGCGGCCTCTGTGGTTCGACCGGTCGTCCGCACCAACACCCCGGTTCGCCAGTCCAAGCGCGGCGAAAATGGGCGAGCCCTAGCCGTTTTGGGGTTTTCCGTGGCGATTCACCTCGCAGTGGGCGCCTTCGCGCTGGTCGTGGGAACCGGAGGAGAGAAGAACCGATCCACCGTTGAACGGGAAATCGTAACGATCCGCGAAATCATAAAGCCCATCGAAGCTCCCGAGATCGAACCCGTGGAGCTCAAACCCGAGGCGCCGCCTCCGATGCCGCAGCCCCTGCCGCAGCGGCCCCGTCCAGAGAAGACGAAAAAAGTCGAACCCGCACCCGAGCCGCAGGCCGATCCCGTGGATGCGCCTTTGCCGCCCTCGGAGCAACCCCGCCGCCGCATCGTGGGTCTATCCTACGAGAGCACCGCCCAGGGTGGAGGTCCGGCCTATGCCGTGGGCAACACGCGAATGGGCCAGACTGAAAAGGTGGCTGCAGACAAGAACGAGGCTGGACCGCGAGTGGGCGGCCCCTCGACCATGAGCCCGAGCAACGAAGTGGCGACCTTCGTGCCCACCACAGGCAAGCTGGAGAAGCCTCGACGTCTGTCTCAAATCGACCTACAGTACCCGACGCTTCTCATGGCCAGAGGCGTAGAGGGCGACGTCGTCGTGCGCATCCACATCATGGAGGATGGGAGTGTCTCGACCGTCGATGTGGTGCGCAGCTCTGGTCATGACGAGTTCGACACTGCTGCGAGGCGCGCCGCGATGAGTGAACGCTTTGCTCCGGCGCGCCGCAGCGGCGAAGCCGTGGACTTCGTGCTCGAATACACGTATCGCTTCCGGCTCAAGGATGCGTGAAGGAAGGAATAACAGATGATACTCAACGCCCCAACCCGCCTCGTGGCGGCCTGCTCTGAGAGCTTTCCGGCGATGAACGAAGTAGAGGGCCTCAGGGTGCTGGCGATCCAGTCCGACCCTCCGGCCATCGGCACAGCCCAGACCGCCGAGCTCAAAGCCCTCGTGCATGCCCCTCTAGGGGAAGCCGTCACCTACTCGTGGAGTTGGTGCCCAGTGCTCGGGACAGCCCAAAATGGCTACGAGTGCCTGTTCGACGAAGAACAACTCACAACGGCTCTGTCTTCTCTCGACCCAGCGGCCGCGGCCCTGGTCCCGTCGTTCGACCTGGGCGACGAGCCGACCGCCCGCTTCACTTTGGACCTTCCCAGCCCTGTGCTCAAGCTGCTCTGTGAGAACCTGCTCGGCCAAGCGAGCGCGAGCATGGGCCTTAGCCCGAGTTGTGGAGAGACGATTAAGTCGTCGGTCATCCTCAAGGTCGAGGCAGGCGGCGAAACCGTGACCGCCATGAAGGATCTCGGGTTGCTGCTCAAGGTCGAAGCTGCCTCGATGAACCCACAGATCGACTCGGTCAAAGCTCGCTCGACCAAAGATGACGAATGGATCGACCTAGCAGACCCGGCACTCGCGGTCATCGAGGCTGGTCAGCGCTATGAGCTCGAGGTCGACGTTCCCGACTCATCGAGCGAGACGTTCACGCCCGCCGCCACGGACCAAGATCCCAACCCAGAGCCAAAGCGCGAGCGGCTCTTCATCACTTGGTTCGTCACCGCCGGCAGCACCCAATCCATGCGCACCACGTTCATCGACGGCCAGGTGGGATTCGACGTGCTGCGGCACAACGAGTGGTCGATTTCCGCTATCGACCCACCGACCGAAGCGACGCTCTACGTGGTGCTGCAGGACGAGCGCGGTGGAGTGGCCTGGACGCAGCGGACCGTTGCGGTGAAGGAGTAGCGCCATGAGACGCTTATACCTGTTCTCCTTCGCGCTCTTGGCCTTGTATGTCCTGCCCCTCGAGGCCGAAGCGCAAAATCCGGGCGACACGGTCTCGCAACCCAATGCCGATGCCGAGGCCCCCCTAGTTCCTCCGACCTTGGTTCGAGGCGTGCAGGCGCAGTACCCGGAAAAGGCCGCGGCGGACGGTGTTTCCGCGGACGTCGTTCTCGAAATCGACGTTTCCGCAACAGGCACCGTCGATGGCGTTCGAATTCTGACGCCGGCTGGTCCCACGGGTTACGGCTTCGACGAAGCTGCCGTGGCTGCTGCCGAGCAATTCATCTTCGAGCCCGCGACCGAAAACGGCATCGCTGTGCCCGTGACCATCACCTATCGAACGAACTTCGCTTTGTCAGTGCCCGGACCGGAACCCGGCAGCCAGCAACCGTCCCAGGAAGGCCCCGGCACCGCGTCCACGCCGACAGCACAAAGGCCCGGCATCGCCAACTTTGTCGGCACGCTCAAGGAGCGCGGCACTCGCCTACCGCTTTCCGGCGTGACAGTGGTCGTCTTCCGCGGCAAGGACGACACCCAGCAAGCGTATCAGGATGTCACGGACGAAAAAGGGGCGTTCGAGTTCTTCGACCTAGAGCCCGGTGAATGGAAGCTCTATGCCGACGCCACTGGGCATTTCCCAGTGCGCACCAGGGAGACCATCAACGAGAACGAAAAGGTCGAGGCCACCTATTACGCCGAACGCGGCTCCTACAACCCCTACGACGTGCTCATCGAGGGTCTTCCGGTGCGCAAGGAAGTGAGCCGCACCACGCTGTCGGTGCGCGAAGCCGAACGCATCCCCGGCACCTTTGGAGACGTGCTGAATGTCATTCAGAATCTCCCGGGCGTGGCCCGCACCGCTGGGCCCTCGTTGCTGGTCATACGCGGGTCAGCGCCCGAAGACAGCGAGATCGTGGTGGACGGCGTGGACGTGCCCATCCTCTATCACTTCGGCGGTCTGCGCTCGGTGATCCCGAACCCCATGCTCGAGCGCATCGACTTCTACCCCGGCAACTTCTCGGCCCAGTACAGCCGAGCCACGGGCGGCATCGTCGACGTGCAGCTCAAGCGTTTGCAGCCGCCCAAGCTCGGCGGATATCTCGACGTGAGCCTCATCGATGCATCCCTCTACCTCGAAGCGCCCATCGGCAAGAACGCAGCCGTGGCCATAGGCGGAAGGCGCAGCTACATCGACGGGGTGCTCAGTCTCGCCGTTCCCGACAGTGCCCAGGTCAATCTCGTGACAGCTCCGAGATACTACGACGGTCAATTCCTGGCGCGCTGGAAGCCGAGCCCTGGTCACGAGCTCATGCTCTTTGTGTTCGGCTCGGACGACAAGCTCAAGCTGCTCTTCGAGAACCCGGCGGACATCAGTCCAGACCTCGCTGCCAGCGATGCGAGCACCTCGACGAGCTTCTACCGCACCATGATCGAATACCGGTACGTGCCCAGCGAAAAGCTCACCAATGATCTGCGCGTGTCCGGCGGGCGCAACTGGGTCAACTTCGGGCTGGGAGAGCAGCTCTTCTTCGACCTGAACACCTACCTAGGACAAGTGCGCGATACCTTGACGTACCAGGCGAGCGACGCCCTGACGCTGCGCGTCGGGGTGGACTACCAGCTCTCGGCGACCGACTCGCGCATCGCGTTTCCCAAGACGGACAAAGAAGGCGAAACCAGCGGCGGCGTCGACTTTTCCACCACTCAGCTCGACGAGGGCAAAAACGAGCTGTACCACTCCGCAGGAGGCTTCGTCGAAGCCGAGGCCACGCTGTGGAAGCGCCTTCTTCTCGTGCCTGGCTTGCGCTTTGACTACTTCTCGAGGGTGGATGCCAGCGCGCTCGCCCCACGCCTTTCGGCGCGCCTGCTGCTCTCCGATGAGTGGACGCTCAAGGGAGGCGTCGGTCAATTCTATCAAGAGCCTTCGTTCGACGAGACCGACAACACTTTCGGCAACCCCGACCTTTGGCTCGAACGCGCGACCCACTATTCCTTGGGCGCGGAGTATCGACCCCTGCCCCACTTGGTGTTGGACGCCACCGGCTTCTACAAGAGCCTCGACCATCTCGTGGCGCGCAGCGACGAGGTGAACTTCGTCGATGGCCAGGCTGTGCCAGAAAAGTTCAACAACGACGGCGTCGGCCGCGTCTATGGTCTCGAACTCATGATTCGGCACGAGCCGTACAAGAACTTCTCGGGCTGGATCGCGTACACAGTCAGCCGCTCCGAGCGTCGAGATCCAGGCCAAAACGGGTGGCGTCTCTTCGACTTCGATCAAACCCACATCCTCACGGCCGTAGGCACCTACGATCTGCCACGCAACTGGAGCGTGGGCGCGCGCTTCCGCCTAGTGAGCGGGCGTCCCACGACACCGTTCGTGGGCGGTGTGTACATGGTGGACGACAGCTCGTACGCACCCATCGTCGGCAGGGCCAACTCAGAGCGCCTGCCCATGTTCCACCAACTCGATTTGCGCGCGGACAAACGGTGGATCTATGAGCGATGGATCCTCACGGCGTACCTCGACATACAGAATGTCTATAACCGCGCCAACACAGAAGGGTATGTCTACAACTTCGACTACTCGAAGAAGGGCGTCCGGCAGGGCCTGCCGCTCATT
Organism: Myxococcota bacterium; assembly: GCA_025453525.1. Taxonomy (GTDB): domain Bacteria; phylum Myxococcota_A; class Polyangia; order JAAYKL01; family JAAYKL01; genus JALOQD01. Next base: position 19,896 of record JALOQD010000061.1, on the reverse strand, counting down.
CCGGTGCTCGGCCTCAAAGGAGAGTTTTAGATGATGCGGCTGTCGCGAATTTTCTCCATCGTCGCCGCGGTCTCGGGGGCGCTGTGGCTCGCCTCGAATGACGCCCGTGCGCAGGAGCTCTCGCCGCCCAAGGCACACCAGGGCTACTACTTGTCCCTGTCCCTCGCCGGGACGGTCATGGGCCACAAAGACAAGGACGTCGGCTGGCTCGGACCTCAGGGCGGGCCGCTCGGCGCCCTGCGCATGGGCCAGGCGGTCACCCCTTACCTGGATCTGGGTATCGCGGTCTTGGCCGGCGCTGGGTATGACTCGAATCGGGGGGCGGTGCTCGGTCGCTTTGGTCTGGAAGCTCAAGTGCGCCCCATTCCTGTCATGGAACCCGCGTTCCTGAGAGTCGGCGTGGGGTTCGGCCTCACCGATGTCTTCGACCGCAAGGACAAAATGGCCAGCGTCCCAGGCCGCACCGGCGCGGCCTACGTGGTCGCGATTGGCTATGACTTTTTCCCCGGCCGCTCGCCCGAGCGTTCGGGCGGTTTTTCCCTTTCGCCAGTCCTTGGTCTCGAGGCTGGTCCGTCCGCGGGCTTCTCCTCCCTCGCCGGATGGATCGGCCTCGAGCTCGGCTGGTGGACGGGATTGCCCAAGGCCGAGCTCGAGCTGCCAGAAGAAAAGGCCTACTGACCTGTGGGAGCTTTGCGCAGCAGGTAGAGCAGTCCAAAGACCGCCGCAGCGATGACCAGCACCCCGACCCCGCCCAGCACGAGGGACAGGGTCGTCACCGAAGAGAACCCGCCAGCGAGCCAATCCCCAAAAGGATCCCGGACAAGAGAAGCCCCCAGCAGAATGGACAGTCCGTACCACAACGCGGCCATGGCCTTGGGTCGGCTAGGACCGATGTCCCCTCGTTGCTCATCCACTGCGCTGCGAAGCCGCGCGAGGGTGTAGAACACCGCAAGCAGGCAAACGCCCAAAATCGGCAGGGCAGCCAAGGGAAACACCCTGGCCTCTGCGATGCAGGCGAGCGCCGCGAACGCGGCTAGAGATCCTGCGGTGACGTAGTCTTTGCTCATCGATTGCGTCCTTTGGGCGCCTTGTGAGCCCAATCGGGCCGGATTTTCAAAGGCACCATGGCATGGCAACAGCTCTTTTGACAAATCGTTCCATCGCAGGTATTCATATATCGTACATGTAGGAGCTTTCAATATGCCAAGACCCACCACATCGACCAGCGATTCTCTGCCGACGACGACGAGCGGCGACCTGTCTTGCGAAAAGCCCTCCCGCGGCGCTGAGCTCCTGGGCCTTGGGCTGGGTCTCGGCGCTGTGCTGTTGTTGCTTTCCCTTGTCTCCTATGACGGCATGGGTCCAGACGGCGCACCGCTCATCGGCGGAAACATCATCGGAGTCATGGGCGATTGGCTCGCCTTTTCCATGCTCTCACTGTTCGGGCTGTCGGCTTATCTTCTAGCTCTCTCTCTCTTTGCCGCTGCGGCGAGCCTGCTCTTGCCGCGCTTTGGCAAGGCCCGCCTGCTCGGCATCATCTCGTCGTTCCTCCTCGTCGTGCTCTCGAGCATCGTCCTGCACACCCTGCTGCGCGAGCACGCCCTGCACGGCGGACATCTCCCAGGTGGCCTGTTCGGTGAAGTCGCCGGAGAGATCCTGCTGAGTCTCCTCTCGGTCACTGGCACCTTGCTCGTGTGCCTCGGCGGCATCGTCGCGACCTTGGTCGTCGCGACCGACGTTTCCTTGTCGCGGACGATGGAGCTGGGCTTCTCGCATGGCCGATCCCTGCTGCGAGCCGGGGGCCGTCAGGTCTTTCGCATCGTCCGCGCCTGGCGTGAGGAATACGAAATCGACGAGACCCCCAAGCCGCGGTCCACAAAGGCAAAAGAGCAAAGGCATGAGCGAGAATCACCCGCGCTGGCCGATGCCTCGTTCGAAACAGCGCTCTCGAGTGAGCCGACCCTGCCAAAGACCATGCCAGGGACCAGCTCAGAGCCCAAAATCGTGAAGAAGCGCCTCGATACCAAGGCGCCCCGAAAGAAAGAAGAGCGCCCAGACCTCGCCATCTCTACTTCTCCTCTCCCCGGCCAATTCCAATTGCCAGGCCTCGAGCTGCTGCGCCTTCCTCCTCCGCCTACGGGCGAGAACGAAATCGACGAAAAGCTCCTGCGGGCCCAGGCCGACAAGCTGGTGAGCATTCTGGCCGACTTCAACGTGTTCGGCGAGGTCAAGGAGATCCACCCTGGACCTGTGGTCACCATGTACGAGTTCCAGCCGCGCTCTGGAACCAAGCTCTCGAAGATCGAAAGCCTGTCCAGTGAGCTCGCCATGGCGCTGGAGGTGTTGCGAGTCCGCGTGGTCGCGCCCATCCCAGGCAAGAACGCCGTGGGTTTCGAGCTGCCCAACCTCAGCCGCGAAACCGTGTACTTGCGCGAGCTCCTCATCGACGAGAGCTTCAGCAAGCCCTCGCTCAAGTTGCCCATGGCCCTGGGCAAGGACATCGGCGGCGCGACCAAGCTCGTGGATCTGGCCAAGATGCCGCACCTGCTCATCGCCGGCACCACCGGCTCGGGCAAGTCGGTCTCGCTCAACGCGATGCTGCTGAGCCTGCTGTTCCGCCATACGCCCGACGATTTGCGCCTCTTGCTCATCGACCCGAAGATGGTGGAGATGGGCGTCTACGAAGGGATCCCGCACCTCTTGTTGCCGGTGGTCTCGGACATGAGCAAGGCCTGTCTGGCCCTCAAATGGGCGGTGGACGAGATGGAGCGCCGCTACGGCCTGTTCGCGCAACTGCAGATGCGCAACCTCGAGGGTTACAACGCCAAGGTCGCGCGCCTCAAGGAACAACACGCCGCGCGCACGCCCCAGGAGAGAGAAGCCGCGGCCCAGCGAACCTCGTTTGCGATCCAGGATGAGCAGGTCATCGTGGTGGCCGACGCAGCGGACAACCCCGAGCCGCTCGAGAAGCTGCCACTCATCGTGATTGTCATCGACGAGTTGGCAGATCTCATGATGGTGGCGGCCAAGGACGTGGAGATCTCCATCGCGCGGTTGGCCCAAAAGGCTCGGGCTGCCGGCATTCACCTCATCGTAGCGACCCAAAGGCCGTCCGTGGACGTCATCACGGGTCTCATCAAGGCCAACTTCCCCAGTCGCCTCAGCTTCCGCGTGTCCTCGAACCACGACTCGCGAACCATCCTGGGCTGCAACGGCGCAGAGAACCTTTTGGGCATGGGCGACATGCTCGTGCTGCCGCCCGGCACCTCGGACCTGCTCCGCGTGCACGGAGCCTACGTCGCCGACGAGGAGATCCACGACATCACCACCTTCCTCAAAGCCCAGGGAGCCCCCCGTTACGACGAAGAAATCCTCCGCCCAAGGGACGACGAAGGCGCATTGGAGATAGACGCCACGGAAAAGGACGAGGTCTATGACCAGGCGGTCGCCATCGTGGCCGAATCCGGCTTCTGCTCCATCTCCATGCTGCAGCGTAGGCTGCGCATCGGGTACAATCGGGCCGCGCGCATCGTGGAGATCATGGAGAAGGATGGAGTCGTGGGTCCAGCGAACCACCAGAACAAACGCGAGGTCCTCATCGCTCACCACTAGTGCTCAGTCAACTCAAAACAGTCGGGTCGAAATAGCGATTTCCCTCTTTGAACAAAGGGGGTCAGGGGCATTGTCGAACTTCAAAACGCAACGAAGGGAGCATCTACAATGGGAGAACTACGCTCCTCCCAGGTTGTTACGACGCGTCGCATGATTCGGAAAGATGAGATCAAGCGCATTGCCGAGCTGATGTTTTCAAACCGCCGAGCGAGTTACCGCTTACGAACGCTAGTGATTACTGGCTTCCTCGTAAGCGGTATTGAATATTGCAAAGGGGACGGTGATTATGGTTCACAAAAGCCTATAATGTCATTAGGTCCTTCACCGACAGTCCTTTCCTTACAGTCGGTTCCAGGCGGGCAATAACTGCGTATTGGGGCATCGTAGAAACGACAAATAAATCCGCAGTAGGACCCCTTTGCGGCATTTCCATCGACCCCGAAAATACAAGCGGGTGTGCCGGATACGATCCACCCCCATCGCGGGGATATATCACAGTCAGAGGTCTCCCCGGGATTTTCGCAAGCTTTCATGCAAAGGCCATAGCTGCCCCCATTCCTGAATTTTCCGCAATAAGTGCCGTCATCGCACCGCGACCTCGAGAGATCGCAGACACATGGATAGCCCGAATTGACAGGGCATTCGTCCCAGTTGGGGCAATCCCCGTCATCGTATTTGCACTCGCTGACTTCGCATTCTTCGTGGCACTGACCGTCTCCGAGCCAGACTGGCATGCAACCAGGAGCGCAGGCTCCTGCTGGATCTCCACAGTCCCCTTCGTCGAAATCGCAATCGGGCACAGCGCAGGCCGTGTCACATGAACCGTTGCCTAGCGAAGCGTCGGAACATCCAAGCGAGCATTCCGTGGCGACCGGCGAGAGAGCTCTGCACGTTTTTGCGGCAGCTTTGAGATCGGCATCACAGGCATTCGATCTCTCGGAAGCGGCAGCTTCAGCTTCTGCGAGAAGGGGCTCGCACTCGGCTTCGCACTTGTCGAAGTCTTTGCCAAGCCATTCGGTGCATCCGAGTCCTGACCGGCAACGGAAGGTGCAATTCTCGACCTTGTCCGCCGCCTCATCGGCTTGTGTTGTTGCCTCTTGGCAAGCCGTCGAGAGCTCGCTGTTCACACAGGTGTTGTAGGCAGCAAAGGCCTCGGCATCTCGTTCTTCCGCGTCGGCCTCAACTTGGCAGCCCTGACGACAGGTATCGAGCAACGGCTTGGTGTCTGCTTTGTCGAAGCTCGTGAAGCATCTCATGGACTCCCCGACGTCTACGCAGAATTGACCGTGGGCAGTGATGAGCTCTTCGGCCTTGGATAGCATGGCACGGCGACATGACGTGAATGACTTGTCGCAGATTGCCTGACAACGCTCAAAATTCGTGGCAGAAGTGTTGTCAGATGGGGCGCACGCAGTCGCAAAAATTGCCAACAAGCAAAACAAAATAGGTCGTAACTTCAGCATGTTGTTTCCTTTATTGAACTTCCATATCGCTTGGAGTGAGCCGATCTTCGACAAACCTGATGAAAAGGTTAATGATCTCAGAGAGATTGCCGGGACCGCCATACGCCCTGAAAGTGTTATCTTTCGTTTCCACATCGACCCAGTCTGTTTGTGTGCGCTCGACTAATTGCCTCGGTAAAGCGAAGCCATCCTTGGCTGTGTCAGCGAGATTCACTTCTATGTACCAGCCCGGATTGTCTAGAGTTCCGATCTTGATGCCGTGTTGGTGTTCCCAATCGCCGTCACAGTTCGACTGATACCAAGTCATTAGCCATTCAAGGAGCTCGCTCGATTCTTTCATTGTGGCACCTCATCAGGTTTTGCTGGCCGCACTCCACCGGGTATTTCTTTCGCATGTGTATGCGGCGTGGGGACCGTTTCACCCGTGGATTTATTACGGTGCGGACCGCCAGTCACATCGACACGTTTTACTTCGTCAAAGCCTGACGGATTTTGGGGGTTCGGCTTCCACTGCGCATGCCCCGTCACTTTCCCGTTCTGCGGGTCTCTCTTAAACGTCGTATGTTCTCCTGTTGCGCTGGGATCTGGCTTTAACTTATTCCCTCCACGGCCCGCACCGCCGCTGGAATCGCCAGTCGTTGATGCTGGTTTTTCCGTCTTCGGCGCACCTCCCTCCACTTTCGGGGTTCCCCCGTCGGCTGTCGGCGCAGGCGTATTCTGTGTGGCTTTGGCCGTAGTTGTGGCGTCCTTGACCTTATCCGCGGTTCGGGCGGTATTGACGGCGGCCTCTGTGGTCTTTTCAGCTTTTCTAAGGTCGTTGACCTTATCCGCCCCACGGACGAGTTTGATCGCGGCGCCTACGCCACCGGGGATGAACGGAACCAACAGCGCCGCACCATCGAGCGCGATACCGACGCCGTCCATGACCGCGCCGAGGGTGTTGCCTTTGGACACGTTGTCTTTGAAAGAAGCCACCCCCAAAGCCAGGCTAAACGCGTCCCATACCCCGTCGATGGCGTTGCCGCTCGTATCGGTATGTGTCGCCGGGTTGTTGGCGGCGTATGCGTAGAGGTTGAGCTCGGCTCCTGTGCCAGCGTCGAGATCTGGGTTTCCAAAGAACAGCGGATCGGGACTGAGCCATCGCTTGAGGCTCGGGTCGTAGGTCCTTTGACCGAACTGGTAGTAACCCACCCCGGGGTCAGGCTCCCGATCAACGAACTGATGTGTTGGCTTAGGCAGGGTGGACAGGCTGAGCGTTTCGCCCCACGGGCTGTACTCGGCTTCTTCGTACTCGACTCTGGGCAAGTCGCGGTCGAGGTCGTAACTCACCTTGGCGAGCACACTGCCGCGGATGTCCTTCACGAGATAGCCGCTGCGCTCCTCGTCCCGGAGTCCGCTACGCAGTTCGCGCACGTCCTCGAAGACTGCGTTGCCTGCGAGCGGTAGCCGCACATGCACTTCGCCCATCTCACCATCGTCGGGCCGCAGCTCCACGAGATCGCCAATGTAGATGACTCGCTCGACCTCTGTACCGCGCTTGGTCAACCGCGCTGACCGCTTACCCTCTTGGTTGCAGATGTACTCGTTCAGGACGGTGTCACCCCCGACCTCGGCTTCCACTCGGCGCAGGCATCCCGAAGCGTCATACTCGAGACTCACCTCTCGGTTTGTGTCCTCGTCGTATTCGAGAGCTCCATCCTCGGTATATTCGAGATCCCTTTGATACCCCTGACCCAGGACGCGGGTAACGGCTTGAGCGTTGCTGGGGTCCCCGTATTGGTAGGTGAGGTTGTTGACCTTCAGGAGGTTACCGCCGGGCGAATACGCCATTGTCTCGACGCGGCGCACCGTACTGTTATTGGCTACCTTGGTCCCTACCGAAGACAGAAGCCTGTCCAAGGCGTCGTAGGTATGTTGCTTGGTGTAGGTGCCTCCGCTTCCAAACTTTCGGCTCTCGCTCAGAACGTTGCTGTTCTTGTCGTAGGTATAGGCGAGTTGCACGAAGGGGCTGGTCTCGCCAGACAGCGTGTAGCGCGCGCCACTGAGCCTGTGGCTGAGAGGCTCATAGGTCCAGCCGACATTGATGTCTGCGCCAAGAGACACGCCGATGAGCGAGTCGAACGCATCATACGCCGTATTTGCGATGAGCGAGTTTCCCCCGCCGAAGGGCAAGTTGACCGACGACGAGGAAGGCTCGGCCACGCGTGTGGCTCTGCCCAAGGAGTCCAGTGTGAAGTTGTATTGGCCGTAGTCGACGGTGGGTGACGTTGTCCCACCCAGCGCGCCTTGTACCTTCGCATTTGTCAGAGCGCCCATGAGCGAGTAACCCATGGTGAGTCGCACCTGCGACACGTCCATAAGCTTGCCGCCAAAGCCACGGACGTCATTTGAGGGCGAGTAGGCAACCTGCGCGATCTGCCCTAGGTCACTGTAGGCGAGCTCTCGCGTGCCACTGCCATCGAGCACGCGCCACATTCGACCGCGCGCAAATCGTCCTTGCTCAGGGTTGTCGTAGGAAGCGTAGACGTGCACCGAGGCGCTGCTGTCTGCGGGGTCTTCGACCATGCTGTGCACCGAACGCCCGAGCTCGTCTCTCTCGATGTGACCGAATTTGCCGGCAGCATCCTCGTACTCGATGAGGTCGTCGTGTTCGTCGTAGCAGAGGGTGGCCATTTCTGGCTCTGCTCCGGACTGATGCGGAAGCTCGGCTTTGTACAGGCGACCGAGGCCATCGTAGGCGAGATCGTGCACGAGGCCGTCGCCATCCACGGCACGCAGCAGCTTTCCGAGACCATCTCGTTCGTAGCTCAGTCCGGTGAGGGACTTCGCGGTTGCGGTGTTGGCCGAGGATTGGTTTACGCCATAACGGTCCACTTCCAGGATATTTCCGCGCCAGTCGACCTCGGTTCGCGTGGCGTAGCCCTTGGGGTCTGTCACCCAGGTCACTGCTGGCTCGTAGTCGGTGAACGTCTCTCGACCGTCTGGGGTCGCGGCATAGGTTTGCCTGCCAAAGGAATCGTAACGGGCTCGTGCCGGCTTCTCGCTCGACGTCGGTGTGAGATCGGCGAAGACGTATGAGCTCTTCTTTGCAGCGATGACAGGCAAATAGGTCGCCAGCGCACCGCCAAAAGCATCGCGAACAACATAGGAGGTGCGCACGGGATCGACTCCGGCTGCCGTGCGCACGCTCGCCAGGGCTTGACCGAAGCCATCGCGGAAGGTTTGTGTTGAGAAATTCCTACCCTGATCGATGTAGGTCGTCTCAATGCTGTAGGCTGGGTAGGTGTCAGAGTAGTTTGCGGTCGCGAGCACCTGACCGCTCGGCCCGACCCTTCGAATCGCTCTGCCGAAGCTGTCGAATGTCGTGCTCCATGTCGTTCCGTTGGCATCCACAACAGATTCGACCGAGCCAGTTCGAGGATCGAGAGTGCGGCTCTCGGACAGCGTGTTAAGGAATCCACCCTGTGCCACTCCGTCTACGTAACGGGTAGCCCATGATGTATGCGTCGACGACTTGAGCCCGGCTGTGGCGCTGTCGTAGGAAAAGCGCATCTCGCGCTCGCCCTTGATCGCAGAGGCCACGAGACCGTGGGGATGGTAGGTGTAGGTGACAGGTGAGTCTTCCGTGCCTGCGGTGCAATCTGGCGTTGCGCGAGAGGCGATCCGCGTTTCGCTCAGCAGCAGGCCCTTTTCGCTATAGGTCCGCTGCACCTCGGCGAGGAGTGCCGAGTCCTGCGAAACGCCATATTCGTTGCGAGTGAAGCCAGAAACCTGCTCCTTCGTCGCGAGCCCAAGAACCCACGCACGCGGGAAGCTCGTGGTCTCGACATTCTGCTCGATCATCTGCCTGTCTTGGACAACTGCAAACTTGTTGGACGTGCTGATCCGTTTCGCATTGCCGCTGCGCGTCCTCGTCGGATAGCCGTATTCGTCCCACGCCAAAACCTCGGTCCCTACCGCGCGCTCGAGATTGCCCCGCTTCTCGACCGTGTAGTTTCCTGCTTGTCTGACCCGCGCTGTGTCCCCTTGGGTTTCGATGGCATATTCGCTGCGCTGCACCGTGGAGTAGGATGTGCCGCTGATCGTGCCAACGGTTTGAACTTCCAGCGGCAAACCCTTGAGCGGGTAAGGAACTGGCGAAGCGACCCCGTCAGCGTCGTTCTCTTCCCCATTTCTGTGGAAGAACTGCGTCACGGTCAGCTCGCTGTCGACCGATGCAGTGACCCCAGAGGGCGCGGCATTTTTAAACTTGGCCTGCACCATGGTGAAGCCGAGGTTCTCGCTCCGCGTAGGGTCGTTGACGTATCCTGCGTAACTAAGGTTGATGCTCTCGACGGGCGCCGACGGCATGGCGGCGCGGCGAATGCTTTTCACGACTGCCGCCCCCGGCGGCGTTTTGTAGTCCAGAACGACCTGTCTTCCTGCTTGGGTGGAAGAGACGACATACTCGACTGCCGTCCAATCGCCGGCGTTCGTCTCTGCCCGCGTCAGTAGGTCCGGAATAACGTTTTGGTTCGGCACCCACTGTGCCCGCGAGCAGGGCGGCCCCTTGACGGTGCAGGTCCCCGCTACGACGAGGTCCGGCAATGTGTCGCCGTTCATGTCCACGATGCGGCCCATATCTGGAGTGGACGCAAGCATGTTTGTTTGCTGCATCTTGGTGAAGAAATTCTTGAAGAGCACTCTGGGGGCCTGCTCTCCCGCAAATACAATTACTTCGTGGGACACCTCTGGAAAGCGAATGTTCGAAGCGAATTTGAACCCACGGCCGGTATTCACGTACACGGCTTGTTTGGGCTGGCGGATGTTCGTTGCAGGATCGTAGGTCATCACCGCGAATAGAAGATCAACGCGGCCATCGCCATTGATATCTGCCGGTGTGATCTCGTCGGCGTTGAAGTCCGCGTTTACCATCACCTCTGGGCTCAGCCCCACGTTCGGATCGTCGCAGTAGGCCTTGCTGACCTCTTGATTTCGCGTGAACTGGGGTGGCTCTGGGCTGTAATTTTTCGTTCTAGTCAGTGGGCCAGTGGCAGACCAGGTTTGGCCAGGCAGAGCGAGCTCATCGCTCACATCCCAGCGGTACCCGCGATTGAGATGCACGCGGTGGCCGAGTTGGCACCGTCCAAAGCCCCCATTGACTTGGGCAGGGGGCGTGGCGCTCACGAGATCGGGTAGTCCGTCGGAGTTGAGGTCTAAGAAGAACGAGCTGAATTGTTGCGCCTTGGGATAGGGGTGCAACCGATCATCGTTGCCGCAAGAGTGGCCGCTCAGCACGTCCGTATCCTCTGCGGAAATGTAGCAGCCCTCTCTGCGCCCGCCGAGCAATATGCCATTGAGCGAGGCACTAAACTGCTTCACGCCCCTCGCGTGTGCATCCAGAATGAATTGCGTTGTATCGAGTGGGTTCACCGACGGGATTTCGCCAACGTCCGGTGCGCCTTCTAAGGTGCCACCGTGGATACCGCGATTAAGATAGGTTCTCGGTAAGTGTTCATATATGCGCGGTTTGGTTGTCTCGGAACGGGTGTTCTTAAGCAACACCAGATCCGAGAGACCGTCTCCGTCGACGTCCACCATCTGTGTCGACATCCCAGCGCTGACAATGGCGTTGAACGGTTTGGGATCACCTTGCAGTGATTTTCGCGCGTCTTCGTCATCACGTGCATTTCCCCACTTGCGCCACAGGGCGAAGCGATTTCCAACATAGAATGGCCAGTCTTGGAGAACGCTGCGCTCGCCATCGATGTAGATATTCTGATTGCGACCGTAAAACGGCCTTTGCTGGTCACAGAGATAGGCGCACGCTGGGTTGTGAACCCACGCGTTCGGGTCACACGGATTGGCATATCCACAGTTGCCAGCCAAGAGTTCGTCCAAGCCTGCGACGTAAGTGGCGGTACAAAGTGCCTTGGCCATAGCCGAGCAGCCTGCACCGGCATAAGGAACTACACCGCCATCGACATGCAACGATGGGTCAGCCAGTCCCACATCCGCATCCGGATGGAGCGCCATTTCGGAGAGAACGAGGTCGGGATTGTGAATAACCTGATCGACTGGATTCGGGTTTTCATAGCAACCCGTGCCAAACATACAACTCACATCAGGGAAACAGGTAAGGCCCGATTCGCAGCAGCCCGTCCAGAGACCCTGGCACATTCCGAGTTCGTCCTCGGGATCAACGCCCACCGCAGCGTAGCCATCGCCAAGCTCCACGACATTTAAATCGAAACCCACCTGCTCCAAATCGTTGTCCCCGTTGATATCGGCAAAGTCGTGGGCTGTCTTCAAAGATAGCGTCTCAAAGATGTCCGTCTCCCAACCCTCGGGCCATACGGGAAAGCTCTGATTGCCACCGGAAGGCAAAGGAGGTGGAGCTGGATCGCCTGGAAGCACGGTCCTTTTGTAGCCCGTGTGCCACGCGTTCCCTGCTCCTTGGAGCGCCAGATGCATTGTCGGTGCTTGCGGCACCACGATGCCGGCTGCGTTATAGAAATAATCGGTCAGTCCGTCACCGTTGTAGTCCATGAGCTTCACGCCGCTCCGGCTATGCCAAGGCCAGATCGCCGCGGCGAGCTCGGCGGGTTTGTAGCGGGCTCCGCGCAGGAGAGCGAAGTACTCCTGTTCGCTCAACCAAGGATGCTGTACGTAGGCAAGTCCGACGGGATCGGGTAGAGCCTGTGGTGCTCCCCAGCGCACAACACCACCGTTGCTCGAGTACGAGAGCTTCCAGGAACGCGTGACCTGGGAAGCCTCCCGTCGTCGCACTTCAGAGAGAAGCTGGTTTCCGCTGTCGGCGCTCACTGAATAGACGAGGTCATACGCCCAGTAGCTCTGGTTATTCGGCCCGAAAACATCGATGCCATCCACCTTGTGATTCAGAAGAACATGGCCTCGAAGCGCGTCCATGTGCCCGGCCTGAGGCGAAACCCGCGTCGACACTTTGTACTGATGCGGCATACTGGCCCGTGCATTGCCACCCCACTGAACCGTCGCGAGGATGGGTTGGTCTTGGGGCTCATAGCGATTGAGCCTCGATTGCCCCTGGGCTCCTTCGATGTTGTGATAGGTGTAGTCGACGCTATTTCCGTGGGGATCGACTTCAGACGCGAGCAGCCATTCGAAGGTGCCGAGCTCGGTGGTGACTTGAGCGCGATTCTGTCCACTCGCATCACAGCCATAGTAGCGTTTCGTTCCAGAAGGGTCGTGCTCGATCCAAGAGCCACCGGGGCAGGTTGCTGTGCCGGTGCGGTACTCGTAGCGAACAGAACGATGCTCTCGCTGTGGCTGATACAACTTGCCGGTCGCGCCCTGCGGTCCGTCTTGCGAAAGGGTCAGAACGCCGTCCTTTGTCTCAAACTCGCCCCTGTCGTCATCGTAAGACGGTGGCAGGAAGAGCTGCGTTCCGATGACCGATCCAGCGACAAACTCGATTGGATTCGTCGTCCCTCCCGGGATGCTCATTTCCACGGTTGAAGAGCTATTGCGCGCGACGTCCAGCACCGCGCCTGAGACATCGTTGCTGAGGGTCACCATGCCTTCGTATTCAAACGCGTCCGCCTTGACTGGCGCTACTGCAGCCTCAGGTCGACTTGCTTTCTCCAACTCAGGGGCGTTCTGCACGAGCACCGAAAGCACTTCCGGGGCTATGTCGGCAGGCACCATGGATGGATCAGGGTCCTGCGCGATTTGTGCGACTTCCTTGCTCGTCTTTTGCACGGCTGGGTTGTTCCGCACGAGCGGTGGAAAGCCCTGTCGAGTCGACCTTCGCACCGAGGGCACGCTCAAGCTCCACCCCGCGCCCACGGGGCTCGGCTTTCTGCCGGCGTCGCTCGAGTAGCTCAGGGAGAGGCTCGGCGTCATCCCCAGGCGTCCCGGCGGCACATCGATGCCTATGCTCTGCTGATACGCTCCGCTAGAGGAGACCGGCGCGCTTCGGCCCTGCGTTGCGCTCTTTGCCACGGACAAGGAGTTCGACGTGCCGAAGCTGGGGATCTGCTCGCTGAAAAGGAAGCCTTCGGGACTTGCGGTCCCCTCTCCAGCCGACACGTCGCGCAAGGGCGCGAGAGCCAATGCACCGGACAGAACGACACATATGAATTGAACGAAGAGAGAATAATCCCTTTTCATTTTCTCATCCCCTATCGATGTCGGAGGCGCTCACACTGGTTGGCGCCGAACGATACAAGCTCTGTCTCACCGCAAGCTCAATGCTGCGAACGAATCGATGGTTTTCTTTTGTGCCGAGAGCGTGGCAGGGAGCGCAGACTCCAGCCCAAACGACATATTCAAAGCGGAGAAACCTGCGCGGAACGAACCCACTGGCGCTCGAAAGTCCCGATATAATATCAATAAGTTTCATGCCGATCACCGTCTCACCAAGAACTATCGCCCATTCATAATGAATGAGTTTATACAACAGCCATTCGTCTCAGGGACCCCGTATTATGAGCAATTGATCCCTTGATTCCACCGCATAAGAACTCAACCTCCAGAGCATAGTCAAGGGCTATTTGACACCAGGCATATTTTCTATCTTTGCATTGCAGTGAGCTGTCTGGAGATGGATATCGCGACGTGAGAGGCCGATGTTTAGAACGTGCCACAAAGCATAATTAAACAAATGGATACCCCTTTGCTTTGATGTATGCATTTCAGGAGTGAAGCGGAACGGCGGTCTCGCTGCGTTAAAACCACTTTTGAAAACGCATTCCATCGCGCCTTGCCGAACGGGCGACTCGACGCCGCAATTCTGGGAAGTATTTTTGCGGCGGGCGCTTAAGTTCACTATGGAATCCGGTTTTATTCGCCGTGACAGGCTTTCGCTTCCTAATCTAAAACATAAAAAATCGTGTTTCGTCAGGGCGCCCTAGGAGTGGCACACGCGCAGAGCACTTCGACTTTTGGGCTCGAAGGCAACGAGGAGGCAACATGAGGTTCATCGCGATCATGGCTCTTTTGCTCGGTCTGTTCATGTTCGGATGCGGAGGCGCCTCGCCTTCGGACCAGGATACTGAAACGACCACTGGCGAAGGCGAGGGTGAAGGAGAAGGAGAAGGAGAAGGAGAGGGCGAGGGCGAAGGAGAGGGCGAGGGCGAAGCGACCGATTCCAACACCGTGGACACGAGCGAGGACACGAGCTCAGCCGAACCTTCCGTTCTCGACGACGGGCACACGGGTTGGAAAAAGCCCTCATGCCTGGCCTCTTCTTGCCATGAGCTCGACAAGCACAATGCTGGAATGAAGCCCGCGGACTGCACCGAGTGCCACGGCACCAACGGCGCCACGGACAAGGGTGACCATGGAAATCAAAAAGGCTGCAGCTGCCATCCCAGCCCCACAGGCCATACGCCCAAGAACGACTTTCCCAGCCCGGACTCCTGCAAGATCTGCCACTAAAAAAACGCGCTAGAAAATGACGACCCGGCTGGTCAATGCCCCAGGCACCGCCAGGGTCTCGGAGTCTTCCACCGCAGGAAGGGGCAAGGTCCACTCGTAGACCCATTTCGCGTCGTGCTCTGGCAAGTTCACGCAACCATGGCTCCGAGGCACGCCGAAGTCGTCGTGCCAATAGGAGGTGTGAACGGCCAGGGCCTGTTTGCGGTCGAAGAACATCACCCAAGGCACGTCTTCCACGCGCACCTGACCCATGAGGAGGCGCATGGTGTGCACCCGCTTCTTGAGCTCGATGCGGTACTCGCCTTTGGGCGTGTTTCCCGCTTTTCCGGTGGAACACGGCATGATCCGCACCGGGATCGCCCCCTCGTACGCGACGGCCAACTGCTCTTGAAGGTCGATGGCGATCCAGCGCTCCTGTGGGCCAAGGCTCGAGGGGTGCGCAGGCTCGCGGAACACCGACAGCTGCCCTTGTTCGACATACCCGCCGCCAGGAAGGCTCACCCACCCTGGTGCCGCGGTCGCTTCAGGTTCTGGAGGCAGAGACCGAGAGGCGATCCACGACCAACGGGGTAGGCTCTCAATCTCCGCTGCCCCAATGTCAGGCGAAGATCGCACCTTCACCTTCGTCCCTGTCACGACGCCAAAAGGCGGCGGCGTCGAAGGTCCAATGACAAACCCTAGGCTTTTCTCGGCGCTGGAAAGAAGCTCGAGGTGCTCGGCTTCGACATAGAAGCCCGCGCGGTTCCGAACAAACTGCCTGCCATGGCTGCGAAATGCCGGACCCGCGGCGCGCACCACGGAGCCCCTGCGCAGTCGAAGCATGGCGTTGCCGTCTTTGGCCATGGCGGCTGACTCGAAGAGCCGCGGGCCAAAGCGCGGCACCAAGAAAGAGAGCAGCCCCTCGATCTTCTGCGGATCGTCCTTGGGAGCGACCATCGGAGTGCTGCCCGCGGCCCTTGCAAGATGTTTTCCGCAGACAAAACCGCCTGACGAGCGCTCATACCAACCCGGCTCGCACCCTCGGTTCTCATCCACTGGCCGAAACGAGCCGACAGCCCCAACCCCCAAAATGGCGATGACCGGAGAACCGAACCGAGTGCTCGCGCGAACCGGTGTCACATCGCAGGCGGTCAAAAAACGGTACGCAGAGGATTGCCTGTCCTCAGAACGCACAATGGCGCTTGCGCACAGACACAAAGCCACCACGGTGACTGCCAGAGAGGACCGCAGGGCCATCTAGGGCAAAATCCTAAAAAGGTTCACGCTGGGGGAAATGCGCGCGCACGTGGCACGGTGCGCCGTTGGAATTATTTCCCGCTGCAGGTGATGCACTTCCACATTTTCTTATAGCCGCCCTCGCCCTCACCTTCGCCGCCGTCGCCCTCACCTTCGCCGCCGTCGCCCTCACCCTCGCCGCCCTCACCTCCGCCCTCACCCTCGCCGCCCTCACCTTCGCCGCCCTCGCCCTCGCCTTGCGTGGTGTCTTCCGGGCGGGAATTGGTGTCTTCGCCACCACATCCCAGGGGGACGAGCCACAAAACGCACAATACGGTCGCCAAAATCCACATTAGTCGGTTGCTCATAACGGTCCTCCTTGGAACGAACGCGAAGTTGCGAGAAGATTTTTGCCTATCGTTCTTAGTTTGTCTAGAACTTTTTTTGTGCTAGTGGCCCCTTACAAAAGCAAAGAAGGCCGATGACGGGCAAAAAAAGCGAGTCAATCGCCTCATAAAAAAGAACATGATGGAAGAATCTCAATCGCCAAACGCTCGAATCACGGTCTTTTCATCAGCCCCGCGCCCCAGCGGATTTACCCGCGAGCTCGAAGACGACTTCTGCGCCGGAGTGCAAAAAGCCGGTGGTCAGTGCAGGATCGTGCGGCTGCCACAAATGAAGATCGCTGAATGCCGCGGGTGCTACGGCTGCTGGAATCCCACACATCGAGGGCAGTGCGCGCTGCCCGAGGATGACATGTCCGAGGCGCGCGCTGCGCTGCTCGACGCAGATGCGGTCGTCTTCTCCACCCCTCTTTATTTCTTCGGCATTGCCGCGAGCCTCAAACGGTTTTTCGAAAGGCTCCTCCCTTTGACAGAGCCCAGCGCGGCGGTCGGCTCTTTCACAGGCCTGACCATGAACCGCCCGAGCGCCCTTTTGCGCCGGCGACCCGTCGTGCTCATCTGCACCGGCGCCCATCGCGACAAGCGCATTTTCGATGGCGTGCGCAGTAGCTTCTTGCTCGTGGCAGATGCGCTCAACCTCGAGCCAGCAGGCATCCTGCTCCGACCCGAGACCTTTCTCCTCGATTTTCAAGGCAGCTACCCGACCCTGCATCGGCGTGTGCACGCAGCGTTCGAAGACGCTGGAGCACAGTTGGTGCACGACGGCCGCGTGACGCAGCAGTGCGAAGAACAAGCGAGCCAGCCTCTGACAAAAAGCCAAGAGATCATGGACTCTCACTTCGCCACCTACTGGAAGATCGCACAGGAGCAAGGGCTCGGCCCAGCACAACGCCGCGAGCTGTGTTATCTCGCCAGCCGCGACATGCGGATCCTGATCCAAGAGCTGGCGTCGAGCTACGATTCGACTTTTGATAGCGCGCTGCGAGCAGACATTCGGTTCGAGCTCGCGGGTGCTGACCCAGACCGATACGTTTTGCGGATCGCAGAGGGTCAATGCCACGCTGTGCCAGACACGGGAACCCCCGCGACGTTAACCATTTCCACCAGCTCCGAGCTCATGGCCGACGTGCTGCTCCGCAAGATCGATATGCGCATGGCCTATGCCCAGAAACTCATCACGGTCAGCGGAAATCGACAGCTCTTCACAAAAATGGGCAAGTTGTTCCTAGCGAGCCGGAAGTAACCCGCGCATACCGAACCCGGCCATCCGGGGCGATGTCCTCCCGCACCAGCTTCCGGGCGCTCAAGTACCCGAGGTAGCCAAGCGTCTGCGACAGGGCGAGCCAGATGGCAAAAACCTTGGGGCGCGGTCCCATGATTTGCTCACTGATTTCGAAGGCGCTGAGAGGCACGTCGGTCAGAACGTCCCGCAAATGCCTCAGTCGCGCCTCGTGAATTCCGCGCAGCTGTCCGCATCGCTCGGCAAGGGCGGTCACAAAAGGGCCATGACCGGGCAGTCCCAGCTCGATGCCCATGCGCGCGAGCTTGTCGAGGGAGTCGAAAAAGGCGCCCACGGGGTCGAGGCCTTGCATCTCCGGACGCATGGACACATGGGTGCCATGCTCGGCGAGCACGCAATCGCCGGTGACGACGAAGGGCTGTTCTTCCGAGCGCAAGCACACATGCCCCATGGTGTGGCCTGGCGTCAGCACGACCTCGAAAGGATGACCGCCCAGCGCCAGTTTCTGTCCATCGCAGAGGAGCTCCGTGGGCTCGAAGCGCTCCGCCATTCTGCGAAAGAGCGGAAACATGGCATTGACGCGGCTGGAAAAATCTTTAGGCACCTCGTGCTTGCCATAGAATGTCGCACGAGACTCGTCGAGCTCTGGACTTTCGAAAAACAGCGACAAGGAGCGGGCATCTGCCTCGGACATGAGCACCTTCGCACCCAGAGCGCGAAAGGTGGCGCCGAGCCCAGCGTGATCGGCGTGATGATGGGTGCACACCACCGTACCGATATCGTCGAGCCGCAGACCTGCGTTTGCGAGCGCACGCTCAAGGTCTGCCCGACTCGTCGCGTCGTTCATCCCAGTGTCCACCAGGGCCGCATCCCCCTGCCCTCGAATGAGATACACGTTGACCTTGCCCAGCGTGGCGGTCATCGACAGCTCGAGGGGTTCGATCCAATCGGGTTTTGCGGTCATTGGGCAGCGCGCTCCTCCGATGGCAGACAGGTCGCCATCTCTTGATACAGGGTCTCGGCGACGTCCAAGAGGCGCTCGAGCACGAGATCGGGATCGTTTGTGGGCGCTCTCTTCTCGAGGCTATCGAGCGCGAGGTCGAGACCGTGCAGATCCACGCAGCAATCTCTTCCGTGGCTCGCGGCGTATCGCGCATCGGCCTTCAGCTTCAACATCTCCTGACTCCAGGCCACGAGGCGCCCCTTGCGAGCGAGGAGCTCGGCGTTCGTTCCCGTCCTCGGGACGTCGTCTGTTCTGGCCCTTTGGCCAGCCTCTCGGGCCTTGTTCCACAGCTCCATGCGCGCCAACCTCGAGGCTGAACGCTCCCGGGCGAGGTCTCGTTGTTCGAGGGCTCGGGCATGTCGCTCCTCTGCCTGCAAGAGGCGCTGCTTTGCCTGTTCCAACGCCTGCTTTGCGTTGTCGAGCACCTGTTCGACATCTCCGTGGGCGCGATCCTCGCCCGCGGTCTTTGGAGCGCCCAGCTGCACAGCGAAACAGCCTTGCCAAAGAGTTGCGCACAGCGCGATGCCCATGGCCTGTTTCACGACTATCGTCTCCGCAGCCTCGGGTTTGGCCCCATCGCGCAGGAAGAGACCTCTTCGAGCGCCAGAGCCGCTGCCTCTGCCTCCAGTGTCTGCGCGAGCATCGTCACCTCGAGGGCCTGCGCTTCCAAGGCGCGAGCGTGGGCGAGGATCGCTTCGGCCTGCTCGAGAGAGGCATCCTGGGGGGCACTCGCGGCGCTGCGGGGAGAAGGCCCTTGGCCCATGCCTCCAGGCAGCAGACAGCCTCCGGCGCAACACGACAGGATGAACGTGAGCCAAGCCATTCGCATAGCCGGCCGACTCTACCCGAGTCCATCGACCGAGCACAAGGATGGAGTCACGACCATGTTGGAAGCACGTCAACTCGAGGCCCGCGCACAGGGCGCCGTTCGCTCGAGCAAACGCGCATGGCCGCTGTCGCGACCACCAATGAGGCTGAAAAAGCCCCCGGCGCGCAGCGGGTGTGCCTCGTGAAAGCTTGGAGCGAGGCATCCCGCGTTGCAGCCGGGGGCTTTGGGGCTATCAAGAATAGTGATTCTTTTAATTGGGGAGATGCCATGGCGAACCGCACAGGCGAGAAGATAGGTTGGATCGGAGGCTGGAGCGGCGCGTTCCTCTGGGTCGTCGTGCTCTCGATTGTGTTCCTGTTTCAACGAAAAAACATGGCCGGCTGTGCAGGGCTCGGGCTCGCCACGGTTGCGGCGGTGGTCGTGGCGATTTTCGCCCCGTGGCGTCATCCGCGCACGCCACTGTGGAAACTGATGCTGCCGCTCTACGCGATAGTGGCAGCGTGTGTCGTGTGGGCGGTGCTCGCCTTTGGCGTGGATGCGCTGCGCGAGGAGGGCGTCTCTGTGGGGTCGTTTGCGCTCGTCGGACCGTTGTTCCTGCCCCTTGTCACCGCAGGCCGACAGCGCTGGAGTGACAGGGAGCCCTGAGTCCATCCTTCCGTTTTGGCGGCCACACCCCACCCACTCCAAGACTACTTTCGGGATGAGCACGTCAGCTCGTGAAGCAGGCACAG
>JALOQD010000060.1 GCA_025453525.1 Myxococcota bacterium | reverse complement strand
CCCAGGGATGCCGCGGTCATCAGTCCTGTTGCGTCTGAATCGCGCAGTTCTGGAATGATGCAACCTGCCTGGTCTAGCGCTACGCCTGTATCAGCGAGAAGCACCACCATCTCCAAATATCCCAACTCGCAAGCTTTCAGAAAAAGCCCAAAAGCCTCATCGGGTTTGAGTACAGCGCCGTTCTCCATCAGCAGACGCGCGGTTTTTTCTTGCCCGAGAGAGATGGCCATCTCAAGGGCGTCCTTTCCACTTTTGTTCCGAAGGGCCGGATTAAATCCTTTTCTTAAAAAGAAATTTAGAGCATCGAGGTTATTGAAGCCGGCAGCAATCATCAAACCATTCTCGCCTTCATCGTTTAGGGCATTAATATTCGCGCCACTTCTTAAAAGCAGATTGAAGACATCGTTCCTGTTTTTGATAATAGACCAGTGCAGGGCTGTATTTTGGGCCTGGTCGGTCATCTCCAGGTCGGGCCCGCTTTCTAGGAGGGTTTTCACCAACTCTGTTCCGCAGAATTTCACTGCCCTGACAAGGCAAGGATCGCCATGGATGCCGCGCTGGTTGATATCGGCCCTTTCTTTGAGCGATTCCTTTACCCCCTGCAAATCGTCGTTGTCAATCGCGTCCAGCAGTGACTGCTGCCCGGGCGTAAGACCACCCAAAAACCATTTTCTAATATTGAATGAAGCAATATAGCCTGCGACGCCGCGCGGATCCTCAAAGTCGTTCTCAGAGGTCGTTTCCGAACCGAACTCCTGGGGGCTTCTCTTCGTGGTGACAACATACCTGTGCATCGCATAGGAGTAGGTTATTTCAAAGGAGTAGGAAGCGTAAGGATCCGTTGTCTGCTCATGCTGGGACAGTGATAGGCATAGGGTATCCGCTGCGTTCTGCCGGTTTTCGCGATGGACATGGTTCTCATGACCCGCCCGCATCTCCTCTATTTCCGTCTTGAGATCATCACTGGAATTCAGGGAATCCACTGAAACATACAATTTCCCGTTCTCCATGAATGCCACCACTTTCTCGAGGACTGTCTGAGTCGTCCTTTTCATGCCCGAGTTCCAAAAGGCCTGGAAGGGGATGCCCAGTTTCCGATCTCAGGTCTCTTAGCGGGTCGTTGTTTCTTTTACCCAAACGTTCATGGCCGCTAGCGACCACCCATTCGCGGCACCTGGCCCTCGTCTGCGCTCGCATCGGCATCCCGGTTGTCTCCCCACGCCAGGCCCTTTCAAGCCGCTTAATACTCTCAGCAGGAGGCCTTACCAGCAGTCTCAGGGAGCAGTGGGGTGCGGCGGCGATGGATTTGTAGAGGCAATGACTGTCCCCTCCAAGGGCCCATCCGCGAGCGACCGTGCACACCCGCCTTTGTCTCCTCCTAATCCTGACCGTTGACGATATGACGGGTCGCGGCTTCGGCGAGGCAGGATGCTTCTTCGATGTTCCGAAGACCGGGCATGCCGCCGTCGACCGGCGCGGACAGGCACTGCATGCGCTCGACGAGCTGGCGAATGTGTTCGAGGTGCGGCAAGCGGTGACAGGGCAAGCTTCTGGCGGCGGCGACTTCGGCCTCCATGGTGACAGCCAAGTCATGGGTGGACTGCGCCAGGGCCGTGGCTGCGCAGGCCACGTTCGAGTGCTCTTCCGAGCCGCTTTGGGCACAGGCAGCGGCTGCCCGCAGCGACACGAGGTTGGCTTGGAACGAAACCTGCCGCACACCGTGAAGAATCGCCCTCGTCGCCTCGAAGCTTCTGGCTCTTCTTTGCATGGGCTCTCCCTCTCCTTCGGGTCATGGGGTGCACCCGACCCACCTTGCGGCTCAATATGTGTCTTCGGCGCGACTGGGAAATACTTTAGGCCCAGGTGTGTGTCAATGGAATTTTTCAGTTTCAGCATATTGGCACACTTTACTGCGACAACGACCTGGGGCAGCCGCGACCCTTAATTTAAAAAAAACCCAGGTGGGCTCGCGCCTGAAAATTATCCAGTATTCTCAGCTAGTTTTGGCCACAAGCCCCCGCTTCATCCTTTCCACTAAATCCATAAAAAAATCCACGCATCGTAATTTTGCGCTTTTTAAACATCCTATAAAAAGAAACATAATGGCCAAACCGGAGGTCAGGATGCGACTCAACATACCCGTACTCTTCTTTTTTATGGCCGGAGCCGGTTGCGGGGCCCAGCCAGGTGAGATTCCCTCGAGCGATTCCACGGATTCGGAGGAGACAGAAACGAGCTGGGTGACCGACTCGAACATCGACACAACCTCAGAGACCACGACCCACGAAGACACGCAAACGACAACCGGGCAGAGCACCGAGTCAACGGACACCGAGACCGCGACAACAGGCACTGCCACGGACACTGCCACGGTCACAGAGTCGTCGAGCTCCACGGCATCTGCCCCGGACACGGGTTCTGTCCCGGATACAGAGTCGGGCTCTGGCACCGTTTCCGACACCCCACCCTCTGCCTGTGAATTTCTGTCCGAATATGATTCGGACCTCGTCTGCTGTCCGTCAGAGCTGCCCTCGAGCTGCGCCGGGGACGAGTGGGCCTTCTCGAAAAAGCCCGCAGCGTTCGGTTGCTGCAGCGAAAACCTCGACAGCCACGTCTTCTGCGACAATAACTCCCTCGAGGTCGCGGAGTGCGCTCAAGGCTGTGGCTACACCGGACCCTCGCTCGAGTGCCGCGAGAACTCCTGCGAGCAGCCCCATGTCATCACGCAGTATCCCCAAACGATAGTGAGTGACTTCGAGGACTATACCGATAACTTTGCCCCATCCGATAAGAGCTGCGGACCCGGGGGCGGCGGCGAAGATGCCTGGTTCCTGCTGCGGGTTCCCCCGCGGTCTTTGGTGACGGCGAACGAATCGACAGCCACCAATGTGACCTTGCGGAGGGTTCAGGGCTGCGGCGCGACCACTTGTTTGGACAAGGCCGAAGAACCCGAGTCACTGGCGTTCGCCAACGATAGCGACGCTCCGCTGACGGTCTGGCTCATGGTCTTCGCAGCGAGTGTGAGTAGTTCCTCGGCCGAGTTCAGGGTTGACTTCAGTTTACAGCCGCGCTGAGAACCGGCGGCGCGTAGGACTTGCGCGTCGCATCGAGCACGCGCCTGGCCTTGTTGGTCAGCTCCTCGTAGCTGAACGGCTTTTGCAGGAAGAACACGGTGCTCATCCAGTCGTCGAGCCGCAGCACCTCTTCGTCGGAGTATCCGGACATGAACAGTGGCCGGATGGCCGGGTGACGCTCCATGAGGCGCTCCACGAGCTCCCTGCCGCCGATTTCCGGCATCACCACATCCGTGAGCACCAGGTGAATCGGTCCTTCGTGCTTCTCGGCGATGAGCAGAGCTTCTCCCCCATGGCGGGCAGAGAGCACATGATAGCCTGCCCGCTCCAGCATCCGTTTGGCCAGGAGCCGCACCGAGTCCTCGTCCTCCACGAGCAGAACGGTCTCGAACCCTCGCGCTACGCCGCGCTCGATATTCACGGGATCACCAACTGCCACGTGCTCACACATCTGCGGCAAATAGATCTCGAAGCTGGTGCCCTTGCCGAGCTCGCTCGCCACGAAGATCTCGCCGCCGCTCTGCTTGACGATTCCGTAGACCGTGGACAGGCCGAGCCCCGTGCCCTTGTCCTTGGCCTTGGTCGTGAAGAACGGCTCGTAGATGTGCTGCATGGTCTGCATCGTCATTCCGACGCCAGTGTCCGTGACCTCGAGCAGAACATGATCGCCGTCTGTCAACTCCGGGCGATGCGATAGTTCTCCACCAACCCTCACGTTGCTGGTGCGCACGACGAGCTTGCCGCCGCCTTGCATGGCGTCTCGGCCGTTGACCACTAGGTTCATGATCACTTGTTCGATTTGACTGCGATCTGCTTTGATCGTCCCGAGCACGGGTTCGAGATGCGTGATGAGCTCGATATCTTCTCCGATGATCCGGAGCAGCATCCGCTTCATGTCCGTGACGACATTGTTGAGCGACAGCGGCTTGGGCTCGAGCACCTGTCTGCGGCTGAACGCCAGCAATTGACGCGTCAGGGCGCCGGCTCGCTCGGTGGCGCGCCGTATCTCCCCGACGTCGTCGCACAGGGGATCCCCTTCGCTGAGGCTGTCGAGAATGAGCTCGGAAAAGCCGCGGATCGTCGTCAGCACATTGTTGAAGTCGTGGGCCACGCCGCCGGCGAGCTTTCCCACAGCCTCCATGCGCTGAGACTGCCGGATCTGGTTCTCGATGCGGTTTCTTTCGGTCACATCGCGGGCGATGAGTTGGATCTGTTTGCGGCCGAGGTACTCGAGCCAGACGAGCGTTGCTTCGACATCGATGAGCAGCCCGCCATCGAGGGGACGCAAACGCAATTCGCGGAACTTCTCGGTTATCGTTCCCCGGCGTTCGGAGCTCGCGTCGCTCATCATCTGCTCAGCGACGCGACGGCTCTCGGGCGCCACGATCACGAGCAGCGAGTTGCCCACGATGTCCTCAGCGCTACTGGCTCGCAACATGAGGCGCCCTGCTTCGTTCATGTAAACGATTCGACCGTCCTCGCAAAGGGCGATCATGTCGGGCAACGCCTCGACGGCTTGTCTGTACCTGGCTTCACTGGCAAGGAGCGCGGCGGTTCGCTCTGCGACCATTTCCTCGAGCTGTGAATGAGCGGCGCGCCTATCCCCTTCGAGCTGGCGAACTCGAAGCAGGACCCTGATCCGCGCGACGAGCTCGGGCTCTTGCGTCGGCAGCTCGAGCACATCGTCCACTCCCACTTCCAGGGCGTCAGCGCGCATCTGCACGACTGACCCTGGACAGAGAAGAAGCACAGCCGGAGTAGAGAGGTGCTTCGCGGTCCGCAGCTCCTGCCAAGCGTGCAGCAGATCAGGCACCTCTTCGACAATCGACAGGAGAACAAGCTCGCACGGCTGGCTTGCGAGGTTCGCCATGGCCGCGCCGATGCTCGACACCACTGCGAGGGACACCTCAGGGAGGAGCCGGGACAAGGCTGCTTCCACGAACTGCGCAGTGGAAACGTCCGAGGTCAATAGAAGCACGCGAGATTGTGACATCTGCCCTACTGCCAGGCACATGCCTGGTCGAAACCAACCGTGTGGCGACGAGTATCGCTCATGACCCTGCGTCGGACAATGGTTTTTCGTCTTTTTGTTCTAGCAGAAGCGGAATCCTTCAGGGAGAGACTCTGTGGTCCTCTCCCTGAAGGCAGGAAGCTTATCGCGGTTTAACGGAGCAGGGAGAAGAACAGGGACAGGAGGCTCGAGAAGAAGCTGCGGTTGTTGCCCACGGAAGAGCAGTTGCAGCCGCCAGAGCCACTGGCCTCCACCTCGGTGTCGGTCTCGGTGTCGGTGCCTTCACCCTCGCCTTCGCCTTCGCCTTCACCCTCGCCCTCACCCTCGCCTTCACCCTCGCCTTCACCCTCGCCTTCACCCTCGCCTTCACCCTCGCCTTCACCCTCGCCCTCGCCCTCACCCTCGCCCTCACCTTCACCCTCACCCTCACCTTCACCCTCGCCTTCACCGCCAGCGCAGGCCGCTGCTCCGCCGACGCAGCCTTGGACCTCGCAATCGTTGTCTGGCTTCGTGCCCTTTTCGGTGAAGGAGCACTTGCCGACAAACAACGATTCCCCACCTTCAATCACACCAGAATCGTCGAGGTCACCGTTGCAGACTTCGCACAGGCCGTCGCAGGCGCTGTCGCAGCAGAAGCCGTCCACGCACGCGCCTTCGGCACACTGCAGGTCGTCGGTACACTCCACGCCGTTCTCGCACCCAGCATTGGCGCAGGCTCTGTTGCCGTTGCAGACACCGGTGCAATCACCAACGTTGGAACATTCGTCGATCGGATCGCTGCCATAGGCGATGGGATAGCACTCACCTCTGTGGCCGGTGACATCGCACGCCTCGCAGAGTTTGTCGCAAGCAGAGTTGCAGCACACGCCGTCCTTGCAAGTGAGACCGCCAGTGCAGTCGCCCTGGCTGTCGCAGACCGTGCCAGCACCGCAAGAGGTCTGCACGCAGGCTCTAGAGCCATTGCACATGCCGATGCAGTTGCCCTCGTTGGCGCACTCGTTGCCCGGGTCAAAGCCCGAGGCGACGGGCAAGCAGGAGCCGAGATGCCCCTCCTGGTTGCAGGATTCGCACAGGCCGTTGCAGGCATTCTCGCAGCACACGCCATCCACGCATTGACCACTCGGGCACTGGCTGCTGCTGGAGCAGGCCCCGCCCTGAGCCACGCAGATCGCGGAACAGGCCGATCCTGCGCACACTGGCATGCAAGAACCGCTGTTCGGGCACTCGTCGTCCGGGTCTATGCCATTCATTCGGACGCAGGAGCCGGCCGGGGTGAGGTCGTATCCTGCGCACGTCGCACACAGACTGTCACAAGCAGTGGTGCAGCAGACGCCATCCACGCAGTAACCGGAGATGCACTCGCCGCTCGTCGCACACTCATTTCCCTGAGCCTTGCAGCTGTAGTTGCAGGCGCCCTCGCCGTCGCAGGTCGGTTGGCAGAGGCCGCTGTTCGGGCACTCGTTGGCCGGGTCAGCGCCTTCTGCCAGCGGGGCGCACACGCCTGCCGGGCCCTCGAGGCCAGAAACGCTCGGGTTCAGGTCGCCCGAGCAGGTCTCGCACAGATCGCCGCAGGCCTCGTTGCAGCATACGCTGTCGCGGCAGAAGCCGCTGGAACACTGACTATTGGCGGTGCAGCTGTTCCCCTGAACGCACTGGGTGTTGGCGCACCCGCCGTCGCCGTTGCACTCCACCGTGCAGCCAGCCGAAGCCGGACAGAGGGCATCGACCTGACCCTCGGCGAGCGCGGTGCAGGAACCGACATTTCCTGCGACGTTGCACGCTTGGCAGACCCCAGTGCAAGCGTTGTTGCAGCACACGCCGTCCACGCAGAAGCCGGTGGTACACTGGCCGTTGCTGGTGCACACCTGGCCCACGTTTCCGCAGGTCGGGTCGCATCCACCTGCGCCGTCGCAGGTCGAGACGCAAGCGCCCTCGTCCGGACACTCGCTGTAGGGATCCTCACCGTCGAATTCGAAGTCGCACTCACCCGGAATGATGGCAGCGCAGGTCTTGCATGTGCCGGTGCACTCGTTCTCGCAGCAGAAGCCGTCCACGCACGCGTGGGTGCGGCACTGCTGGTAGAAGGAGATATCGCACTCCTCTCCATCCGGGAAGCAGACCTCATGGGCCGGATTGCCCTCATGGGGGATGATGTCGTCTTCCTCATCGAGAACCCGGCACAGGCCAGAGCCGTTGCACACGGACTCGCAGAAGCCGAGGTCCGTGCAGGCATCGCGCGGATCCGAGTCGGCCGTGGCATTGGTGCAGGTTCCAACCACTCCCGCAATAACGGGAGTGGCCGAGTTGCCATCGAGGTCGCCGTCGCACACCTCGCACAAACCACTGCACGCAGTCGCGCAGCACACGCCATCCACGCAGTGGCCAGTGCCGCACTGGTCGTTCGCGGTGCAGGCCGCCCCTTGAGCCGCGCAGACGCTCGTGAGACCAGCTCCGTCGTTGACTGCGCACCCGCCGTCGCCGTTGCAGGAGTTGACGCAGGAGCCGAGATCCGCGCACTCTGGTTTGGGATCCTCTCCTGCAATGATCAGCGCGCACGTACCGGCATCCTCACCGGTGAACAGACCATCGCAGCTCTCGCAAAGATCGTCACAAATATCGTTGCAGCACACGCCGTCGGCGCAGAAGCCGGTCGCGCAATAGGCTGCATTGGGCACTGTGCAAGCCGTTCCCGCCGTACACTCGCGGACGAGGCAGGCCGCAGTGCCGAGAGCCGCGCCATTGCAGTAGCCGTTGCAACCCTCCGGGGCTGGGCACTCATTGTCTGGGTCGAAGGTCAGGGTGACCGTACCGCAAGTGCCGCTCGCAGCCGCGGTGTTCGTGCCGTCGCAGCGCTGACATGTGCCAGCACAATCGAGATTGCAGCACACGCCGTCTGTGCAGAAGCCGGTGGAGCACACCGCGTCCTCGTTTGTGGCCGAACAGTTGCCGGCTGGACCCACACAGGTGGTCGCCGTGCCCCGACCGTCGTTCACATGGCAGGCGCCTTCGCCGTTGCAGGAATTGATACAGAGATCATTGTCCCCGCATTCGTTGAATGGATCTTCACCTATGAGGATGGGTGCGCAGGTCCCTTCGGCACCGCCGGTGTTGGCGGCGCGGCAACTCTGGCACTCGCCGTCGCACAGGTTATTGCAGCACACGCCCTCGACGCAGAGGCCGCTCGGGCACTGATCGTTTGAACCACAAGCCTCGCCTTGAGCCACGCAGGCGAACTGGCAGCCGTTGGCGCTGGAGTTGCCGTTGCACTCGGGTTGGCACAGGCCGCTGTTTGGACACTCGTCGCCGTCCTCGTCTCCTGCCGAAAGGATACCGCAGAGGCCCAGAGCGCCTTCTCGCGAGCAGCTTCGGCACAGACTGCTTCCGCCGACGTTGCAGTCAGAGTTGCAGCAGTAGCCGTCCGTACAATAGCCGGTGGTGCACTCGCTCGCGGCCGTGCACGTGGTGCCCTGGGTGCAGTTCTTGTCCACGCAAACGCCGGCGTTGCACATGCCCGCACATCCGGCTCTGTCCACGCACTCGCCAGCCGGGTCGGTATTGACAGGGACAAGAGTACACGTACCTTCCTGGCCCGCTGTATTGCACTGCTCGCAGAGGCCGCCGCAAGCGTTGTTGCAGCAGTAGCCGTCTGTGCAGTTCAAGGTGGCGCAGGCGGCGTCCTCGTCGAGGGGACATGCAGCGGCAGCCGCGAGGCAAACCGGCGCCGTGCCGCTGCCGTTATTGACTCTACACAGACCCGCGCCGTTGCAAGAGGTCACGCAAGAATCGATGTCGCCAAGGCATACACCGCGCGGATCCTGCCCGAGAACCACATTGCCGCAGGTGCCGGTTGTTCCGCCGTTGTAGGCAGCCAGGCAGCTCTCGCAGTTGCCGCTGCACGCATTGTTGCAGCACACGCCATCTGCGCAGAAGCCGGTGCCGCACTGGTCGTTATTCGTGCAGGCAAGGCCCGGAGCGATACATACGCCCGCTGTTCCCAGGCCGTCCGCGACCTTGCACGCGCCTGAGCCATCGCAGGAAGACACGCAACTCGGCAACACATCGCCGCATTCGCTGGCAAAGTCTTCGCCGACGGTGATGTTGGCACAGGTGCCGTTCGAGCCGCCGGTTTGAGCTCCAAGGCAGCTCTTGCAGGTGGTATTGCAAGCCGTGTTGCAGCACACGCTATCCACGCAGTTGAGATCTTGGCAGGCAGCGTTCTCACCGGTGCAAGCTGCGCCTCGAGCGATGCAGCTCTGGGCAGTGCCCGTGCCTGCATTGACGCGGCAGTCATGGGCCGCGCTGCAAGCGGAATCGCACGGAGCGTTGTCAAACCCGTTACAGTCAGAATCCGGATCGCTCCCCACTATAGCCGCGGTGCAGGTGCCCCACAAGCCGGGCGCGTTGCAAGCGTAACAGGTGCCGCCGCAAGCGCTGTCGCAGCAATAGCCGTCCGTGCACTGCAGCGTAGCGCATGCCGAGTCCTCGTTGCCTGGGCAAGCTGCTGCAGCCGCGAGGCAGGTATCCCCAGTGCCAGCGCCATCGTTGACTTTACATAGGCCAGCGGCGCTGCAAGAGGTCACGCAAGAGCCAATGTCGCCGGGGCACGGCGCGGCTGGATCCTCTTCGCCAGCGACCATGTTGGCGCAAGTACCGGCAGTGCCCTCGAGCCCCTCAGCGCTGGGATTGAGCTCGCCGTCGCAGCGCTGGCAGGGCCCTGCGCAGGCCGTTCCGCAGCACACGCCGTCCACGCAGTTTCCTAATGCGCACGCCGCATTGCCGCCATAGATGCCGGTACAAGCGGCTCCGGCAGTACATCCGGTGTTGCGGCAGACGCCCACGCCGTTGCATACGCCGATGCACGATTTGCCTGCAGGGACATTGTCCGGGCATTCGCCGTCGACGTCGGTTGCGGCATCGCCGTAGAAAGAACAGATACCACGAGCTGCGACCTCGGTGCCGGCGGTCACGGCTCCGTCGCCGTTGAGATCGCCTGTGGTCGTTTTGCACAGCTCCGTGTTGCACCGACTGGTGGAGCAGATACCGTCTGCGGAGCAGATGTTGGTAAAGCACTCGTTATCCGCCAAACAACTATGACCCGTTTGGCAGACTCGCTTTGCGCAGGACTGATTCGAAGCGCACATCCCGGCGCAGGTGAAGGTCGTGCCGCCCACGGTCTCGTTGTAGGTAGCATCATCGCACTCGAGGTCCGGATCGTCATCGGTCGGGATGACGCGGCATGCACCGAGGGTAGCGGGGTCATCGCAGCGATAGCAACCGGCAGTGCAGGCCGTGTTGCAGCACACATCGTCTTTGCAAAACTGACCACCGCCCATGTTCTCGCAGTCTTCATTTTCATTACACCACGCGCCACCCACGCACTGGCGGAAGTCGCACACGCCGGTGGTCAAAGTGGTCGCATCGCAGCGGGCCACGCAGCTCGAGTTGGTCGCGCACGCGTCCGAACCCACTGGCGGCTGCTCGTCCACCGCGGCGCAGGTACCAGCAGGAATAACGGTGACGACAGGGCCAGGGAGCGTGACAGTGGAGCCCGCGCAGGTCTGGCAGGTGCCGTCGCAGTCCCCGTTGCAGCAGAAACCATCCACACAGGCGCCAGTGGTGCACTCCTCGTCATCGACGCAGTCGATGCCCTGACCGATGCAGGTATAGTCGCAGGCAAAGCCACCGCCGCAGACCGGATCGCAAAGTCCCGTGGCTGGGCACTCGAGCCCACCCGGATCGATGCCCTCTACGAGTGGCGAGCAAAGACCAGGAGTGCCTTCGAGATTTGCTACGAGCGGATTCAAGTCACCGTTGCAGGTGGCGCAGGGTCCAAGGCAGGTCGTGTTGCAGCACAACTCCTCCACGCAATGGCCACTGTCGCAGTTGCCGTCATTGGCGCAGGCCTGGCCGTTGTTGCCGCAGGTCGGAGCGCAACCGCCAGCGCCATTGCAAGTGGAGATACATGGACCTTTATCCAAACAATTAGCGTCCGGGTCCAGACCGTTGGTGATATTGCCGCAGGTGCCATTGGCGCCGCCGTTCGTGGCCGCAAGGCAGCTCTCGCAGTTGCCGTTGCACGCGCGGTCGCAGCACCTACCGTCTACGCAAAAGCCACTGGCGCATTCGGCGGTGGTGTTGCAATCCGAGCCCCCGCTCTTGCACTCGTCCTCGGTCGGATCGCCGACCACATAGCAAGGAGTGAGCGGCGCGTCGATGAACTTGCCGGACTCAGTGCCATCGCACATGGCGATGCAGGAGCCGACGTTGGTGCAGGACCGATGGGGGTTCTCGGAGTCCATGGCCTCGATGGGGTCGGTAGCCGCCGGAGTGGCCGCGCACACACCCGGGGCAGAGGGCAGGTTGCAGCGCATGCAGCGATACAGATCGCAGTCCGGGTCGCCGCAGCACACCCCGTCGATGCAGGCGCCAGAGTTGCAGTCGACATGCTCATCGCAGGGCGTACCGTTGTCCCACGCTGCTTGCGCCGTCTGCGGGACGAGGGCCACTGCGCTTAGAACGCCGAGGACCAGCGCCGCACACCAGATTCTACAACCACTACCAATACCCATGGAAGACACCTCCTATTGTTCGACCCCCAAGGAGGTCGATGCTTTGCCAGGTAATTTCGAATTCACTGTATTATGAAGACCGCGACGGTATGGTCAAATCATTTTTTGTGACGCTCACGGCGGGCTTTTCGTAACGACAAAGTTTCATTCACTTTATTTTTCGCATCGAGTCGCCGTGCGCCTCGGGTACCCCATGTTACTCTTCCTTAAATAGAGCCCATCCCGAAATGAGAGTTTCCGGCGTCCTTCGGAAAGGCGAGGACTGTTTGAGTCGATTGAATCGATGTCTGAGTTCCGCAGCCTTGGAGAAGGATGCCGGAAACGGAACTTTCAGGATGGGCACTCAATAAGAAACGCGCTCCGTGGCGGAGAACACCATGTCCAAGGCAGTGGGAACGCACAGCGTCATCGAAGCGCTGGCCGAGACTCTGGCTGGCAAAATCGCGACCGACCTGCACGGCACGGTGCCTCCGGATTCCCCCTATGCTCCAACCGGACGCTTCCTCGAGCTCGGAGAGATCGGCCGCGGCGGGCTCGGTGTGGTGCTCGATGCCTTCGACAAAGACCTGCGCAGGCCCGCTGCCCTCAAGAGGCCGCGGGACGATCGGCTCAGCGGCGAGAACATCGCGCGGCTCGTAAAAGAAGCGCAGATCACAGCCCAGCTCGAGCACCCCAACGTGCCGCCTGTGTATTCTCTGGGCATCGACGAAGACGGTCGCCCCTTCTTCGCCATGCTGCGCTTTTCCGGGCGCAATCTGAGCGAGCTGCTCGAGCTGCGCCAAACCGATCCCGCGGTGGCGGCACAGCTTACCCTGCCGCGCCTGCTGCGGCTGTTTCTCCAAGTCTGCCACGCGGTCTCGTACGCGCATAGCCGCGGCGTGCTTCACCGCGATCTCAAGCCGCACAACATCCTCATCGGCGATCACGGCGAAGTGCGCGTGGTGGATTGGGGGCTGGCCAACTTGCTCGAGCCACCAGGAGAATCTTCCCCCACGGAGATTCCCATCGAGGGGCGTCTCTCCATCGATCTCGTCACCTGCGACGAGCTGAGCATGACTGGGGACGGCGACGTGGTCGGCACTCCTGGATATGCCTCGCCCGAGCAGCTTCGAGGCCAGTCTGATCTGGATGCGCGCTCGGACATCTACTCCCTGGGCGCGATTCTCTTCGAGCTCATGGCGAATCGACTGCCGTGCGAGGGGTCGACTCCGACTGCCCAAATCGCCGCCACCATTGCGGGCAAGCTCTTGCCTTTGCCGCCCACTGCGACCGCGGACGACAGCCTACGCGACATCGTCTGCAAGGCGCTGTGCCACAAGCGCGAAGACCGCTACGCCACGGTTCAAGACCTGCTGCGCGATATCGAGGCCTATCTCGACGGACGGTCCGTGGCGGCCCACGAGGAAAACGCGCTCCATCGCCTCGGGCGCTGGTATCTCGGCCGCACGACCCGAACCGCCCGCCTGCGCAATCTGGACATCGACCTTTTCTGTTGGGGGAGCTTTCTCGGAGGCCTGGGCATCGGTCTAGAGGCTGCGAGCATCTCGTGGCTGCCAGGTTACACCGTGCCGCTGTTCGCTGGCTTTGCCGCAGCGGCTTTTATACCTGGCGTCTATTCTCTCCTGCGAAAAGCGCGAAAGGACGATCCCAGCGTCCAGCTCAACCTCCCCCCCACGAGCCGCCGCGGCTCGAGTGTCATCAAGCAGTGGCTGCGCCAGCAGAGCGCGAGCTCATCGCTGCGTCAGACCCCTGGAACGGACAAATAGACGGAGCAAGTTGCGCTTTTCTGAAACAGGGCGAAACGATAGCCGTCCATGCCGCATTTCGTCAAGTTGCGCAGGGGCGCGGCTTCCTGGTATAGCGGTGGCTCAAGGCATGGGACACCAGTATTAAGGAGAATCGACATGTTCATGGAACACCTGAGCAAGACCGATCCGCAGATGGCGCAGCTCGTGATTCAGGAGACCGAACGCCAGCGCGACAAAGTGCGCCTGATCCCATCGGAGAACTACGTCTCCGCGGCCGTTCTAGAAGCCTCTGGATCAGTGCTCACCAACAAGTACTCCGAGGGCTACGCAGGCAAGAGGTATTATGAGGGTCAACAATACGTAGATGAAATTGAACGATTGGCCATCCAGCGCGCCAAGGAGCTCTTCGGTTCCGAATCGGCCAACGTGCAACCCTACTCTGGCTCGCCGGCCAATCTCGCGGCGTACTACGCATTCTGCCGCCCTGGCGACACCATCATGGGGCTCGCCCTCGATCACGGGGGGCACCTCACCCACGGTTGGGGCGTGTCGATCACCGGCGACTTCTTCAATGCCGTGCGCTACCAGCTCCATCCGGAAACGCACCTCATCGACTACGACATGGTGCGGCAGATGGCTCGACAGCATCGGCCCAAGGTGATCATGGCTGGCGCCACGGCCTATCCGCGGCTCATCGACTTTGCGGTCTTTGCCGAGGTCGCTCGAGAAGTCGGCGCCGTGCTCGTCGTGGACATGGCCCACATCGCGGGGCTCGTCGCCGGTGGCGCGCATCCATCTCCCGTGCCTCACGCAGACGTGGTCACCACCACCACCCACAAGTCGCTGCGCGGTCCACGCGGCGGCATGATCCTCATGAAGAAGGTCCACGCCAAGGCCATCAACAAGGCCGTGTTCCCCGGGCTCCAGGGCGGTCCGCACAACCACACCACAGCGGGAATCGCCGTGGCTCTCAAGGAAGCCGCCACCGACGAATTCAAGGCCTATGCTCACAAAATCGTCGAGAACGCCAAGCACCTGGCCGCGTGCCTCAACGAGAGAGGTTTCGCCCTGGTCTCGGGTGGCACGGACAACCATCTGGTGCTCGTCGACGTGAGTAAGAAAGGCATCACCGGCAAGCCGTTTGCCAAAGCCATGGACCGCGCCGGTCTCGAAGCCAACTACAACACAGTGCCGTTCGATCCGCGTCCGCCCATGGATCCCTCTGGCGTCCGTCTCGGCACCCCGGCTGTGACCAGTCGAGGCATGGGCAAGCCCGAGATGGAGAAGATCGCCACATGGATGGACCGCGTGGCCAAAAGCGTCGACAACGAGGCCGAGCTCGACAAGATCTCCGGGGAAGTCAAAGAAATGTGCCGTACGTTTCCAGCGCCGGGGATTTCCATTTAAAGAAATGGGACAGCCCTGGGAGGGCGGGGACTAGTGGATGCTCATCGCGGGAAAGAAGAAACCGATTTCCCTCGCCGCGCTCGCCACAGAATCAGACCCGTGCACGGCATTCTCAGTCATGCTGCGGGCAAACAGGGCTCGCAGAGTTCCCGGCTCGGCCTTGGACGGGTCAGTGGCGCCCATGATCTCCCGGTTGCGCTCGATCGCTGCTTCGCCCTCGAGCACCATCGCCACGATGGGCCCTCGAGTCATGAAGGCCACGAGCCCTGCGAAGAAAGGTTTGCCCTGGTGCTCCGCATAGAACGCCTCGGCCTCTCTGAGGGAGAGATGTAGCATCCGCATCGCCGCGATCTTGAGGTCCGCCTTCTCGAAGCGCGCCACGATGTCTCCAATGTGACCATCGGCGACGGCATTGGGCTTGATTATGGACAGGGTCTTCTCTGTCATCTCCTCACTTCTCCTGGTTTGCATCCTCGAGATCCTTTTCATCGACCTCGAGGTCATCTTCGTTCTCGCCTTTGCTCTGAGGGGGAACCCCGCCCGGCCCGCTCTCCGCCTGGCCTTTCTTGGAAGCCTCCTTCGTCGTCGCCATCGGCGCCACGGCCAAGGGTTCTCCGTAGTCGGCCTTCAGCTTGCGCTCGAGCTTGTCCAAAAAGTGCTGCTCCACGTAGGACGGTTTCTTGTCCATGTGCACCGATGCCTTGATGGTCGGCGTGCTCAAATCGCCGCCGCGCACGAGCTCCAGCGAGCCCATGGAGGACTTCGTCGCGTTTGGACAGTCGAAGAGCAAGTAGCCCGTGTCTTTGTCTTTCTCGACAATGGAGCACTTCATGTCGACGCGCAGCAATCTCACGGACGTGGCCCACACTTGGGAGAAACGCCAGCCAACGGGCCGCTCGCTTCTCGCCTCGGCGGAAAGCGAAAAGGCGGCAACGCAAAGAAACACCATCGCGCAAAGGCTAGCTCTCATGGCGCACCTCCATGTTGGCCAAGATACTGCCTCTTGCGAGCCGTCTCAAATTACCCGCGATGCCAAAGCCCTTTCACTTAGGGTTCACGCAAGAATAGATTCCTAGAATCGGGCTGTCCGAGGCGCTCGGCCAGCAAGGCGGGAGGAGAGGGAATACTGGGGGTATTCACTCGACGAGCAACGAAGCTGGACGAGATGCAACGGCGGCCCGAACTGGGAAGCTATTCTTGCGTGAGCCCTTAAAGGAAAAGACGCAGGTAGTCGAACATCTCACGGCTGTGCCAAGGCCTGCGACCATCAAATCGCGCGCGAATTCGACGCTGTTTGTCGAGAACAAAGGTCTCTGGAAACTTCTGGGTGCCGAAAATCCCCTTGGTGACCTGTTCCTGCGGATCGAACAGAACTCGGAGGTCCGTGCCCTGGGGAAAAAAGGACTGCACATCCTCCCAGCCCGAATCCGTGGCTATGGTCAGGAGCACGACCTTTCCGAGCTGCGGCAACCGCCGGTCCAACTCCACGAGGCTGGGGACTTCCTCCTTGCACGCGGGACAGGTGCTGGACCAAATGTTGATCAGCAAAAGATCCGCCGCGGCGAACGCAGACAGGCTCACAGCAGCCCCGGTTCTGTCCTTGAGCGTGAAGTCTGCAATGGCTCGCGCCTCGCCGCTGTCGCGCGCTTCATAGTCAGGGGCCACCACGGCCATGTCCACTCTCCCCTTGTGCTCGAGGCCGTCGACCACCGCGTTTTTGAACCCGATGGAGAGGAGCACGCCCACGAGAGCGACGGGCAACATGAGCATCAACATTCGACCTTGTGACCCTGTGCCTGGCATTGCCGGTGTTCCCACGAAACAAGACCTCCCTTGCAGAACCGCTCTCGCCCACGGCCCTCAAAATAGCGAGCGCACTCCGGCGGCGCAAGGGACACCGCGGAGAATGAGAGAATCACAGCGGCTTGGTGCCAGCCTGCGCTTTTCCGAGAAACACGAACTTGTCGAGAATGACCTCGGAATCAAATTTGTGATCGCTCGTATCGTGAATATGAAAGACGACGTCAAACTCCTCACCTGGCTCCACCGGCCACTCGGTGACGAGCCATCCTGTCGACGAGCCTTTTGAATACCCGTCGGTATTCTTACTCAAAGCGCAGCCAAAGCCAGTCCCGCTAATATCGGTAGTGGCCTTGCCGTCTGGACAGCCACCATACCAGCAACACTCGGACAACGCTGTATTGATAGCCATGTAACAGTATTTCTCGCCCTCGACGCAGTAGGGCATGCCCGCTGGGCACAGAAAATCGTAGTACACCTCTGGATCTCGACATTGCGTAAAGTTAATGACCGTGCGCTCTTTGTTGTTCGTGCTCTGTGCCTCCAAAAATATGTAGAATTTGTCGTTGTATTCCGTGCCAATATAATCGTCGTACTCCGCCGAAAAGAACACATAGTGAATACGAAAACCGTGCGATTCCTCGGGGGCCTTGAGGTGAATACGCCACTCCATCACATCCTGGGCCTCCAGGGAATCCGACGAGAAGGGATCCTCCATGCCACTGCCTCCCATGGACATGCCGTGATCGGTTCCAACAGCCACTCCTGTGGACATTAGAGCATAAGAACCGTTCGTCGTTGGGTACAGAGGAGTCAAATCATTGCTCTTGTTTCCAAAATGTTCGACCGCCTCGTAGGACCCATCGGTGGTGGCGCCCGTCGGCGACTCATAGGTTTGTGATAAAAACACATTATCATCGCACAAATCGATAGCGCAGCGCATATGGCTCAAACTGGTACCCACGGCCGGACATGCAGTGCAATCCGGCTCAATAGGACCCGTGGTATCGGTATCTGGGTCATAGGGCGCTTCATCGGTCTGTCCATCGCAATCGTCGTCTTTGCCATTGGGCGGGTCGTACACTTCGGCTTGTCCAGGATGGACCTCCGAGTCAGAGTCGTTGCAATCCATGCTCGGGTCGTCGGGCCACCCATCGCCATCGACATCGCTGGGAAAATCGTCGCCCTCGCCTTCGCCCTCGCCTTCGCCTTCGCCCTCGCCTTCGCCCTCGCCTTCGCCTTCACCTTCACCTTCGCCTTCACCTTCGCCTTCACCCTGGCCCTCGCCTTCATCGCCCGTACCTACACCGATATCCCAGTTTTCGTTTGTGGAGCTGTCAGAGCCCGCATTGCCCGGGACGAGCTTCTGCGAAGCATCTCCGCCACTGCTGCATCCGACCAGACCTGCGATGAGGAGAAGAAAGGCGAGCCCACTTTTTTCTTCTGGGTGTTTCGAGGGGAGATTTGTACAGCTTGGAGCTTGTGGCATGGGCACCCTCCGTTCGATCTTTTTTTTCAACACCATTTAGTGATCGGAAACGCAGACCATTTCCAATTTTTTACTTTTTTACCTCTTGCAAAGGCCGAATTTCGTTCGAGCTCCTTTGCGGTATTTTCTCATATCCCCCATCCCAACGGGCATCTTCTCCTCCTTGGGAAGTTTTTTTCCGCGTGTCGATTTAGGAAGAACGAGCTTGGCAAGCTCCGGGCAATCCATATGATACAGTGTTTGTTTTTTTTGACCGAATCGCGCTTCGTGGATCGCAAGGCACGATGTTTGCTCCGTAGGCTCGACAGGCTCACGGCGGACTTTGCGCCAACGGGAGGAAAAAATGAGCCAGGAACACACCTCGTCGTCGTCGTCCCTGCTTGCGGCGCCATTTCGGCTCCTCATTGTGGAAAACGAGGCCAACGAGCTCAAAGCGCTCATTATCGGTCTGCGCATGGAAGGCATAGAAGCCACCGGCGCCCCCAATGCCCAGACAGCATTGTCGATGCTCAAAGAGCGCCCCTACGACATCGTGCTCACGGATCTGATGATGCCGCAGATGAGCGGCATGGAGCTGGCGCGCCAAATTCGAAAAGAATATCCCGACGTGACGACCATCATGATGTCCGGCTTTTCTTTGTCGACGCTGCAGCTCAGCCGGCACGACTGCGGCATCGTCGGTTTCATTCGCAAGCCGTTCAGAATCGACGAGCTCATCGCGTATATCCACGCCAAGCTCAACGCGGATCCCACCTGCGAGATGCCGCTCCCCAAAGAACGTTTCGATCTTCCTTAAGGGGCTCTACGCCACCTCATCCCCCTCTGTGCTCCCGGGAATGAAACCGGGGACACGGCAGTTGTCCAATTGAGAAAGGGCAAGCAGTTGGAAGAATTTTTCTGCGCGTTATATTGAAAGGTACCAGCCAAAGGAGGCGCCATGCAAGTGCAGGTTACTGGGTTATCGACACCAGCCAACTCCACGATCCGCGAACGCATCGAGCAGCAGGTCGTGGGTTCCTTGCAACGACTGCGGCACCATATTCGAGGGGTTCGCATCAAACTCGACATAGGCGGGGGGCACGAACCGTCCTACGAAAAGCATTGCCAGATCGAGCTTTCGCTCTATCCCACGGGCCTCATCGTCATCGAGGGGAAAGGCTCCGACGCCTACACCGCCATCAACGATGGCCTGGCCGATGCCAAACGCTCCATCAAACGCCACTTCGACAGAATGCGAGAGCCTCGTCGCACCGCTGCTCAAGCCGCTTCAGCCTAGCGTTTAGCCCCACACCCGGTAACTTCTCACAGAGTCGTGGCATGTGCCGCAGCGACGAGGACTGTTCGAGTCGTCATACCACGGAAGATCGAATGACCATGTTCGAGTTTCCGAGAGGAGCGGAAGGTATATGCCACGGCTTTTTGAGAACCCACCACACCCGCTTCACCGTTCAGTTCAGCGTGAGTCGCTCGAGATTCGCCCGAACCTCCGCTCGATCAATGTGTTTTTCTGGGGCGATGTCGAAATATCGCTTGAAGGAAACGATGGCCTCGCTCTTTTTCCCCATTTTTGACTGGGCCATTCCGAGCCGGAACAGAGCCTCGGGCAGCCACTCTGGCTTGTCACCGCTCTCGTCCGCAATTTTTACCGCCATTTCGAGCGGCGCAAAAGAGGCTCTCTCCCCCGATACCTTGAGCTCAGCCAGACCGAGCAAGAAATGGAGCTGTGCGTCTTTGGGAAGAGCCTTGGCAGCGATTCGGTAGTGCATGCGAGCGGTCTTGAAATCGGCCAACTCCTCGTAGGCACGACCCAGTATCCCGTGTGCCTCGAGGAGCGCAGGCTGCATTCGCAGCGATTTTTCCGCCGACGCGATGGCATCTTTCGCCGAACCTTGTACCAACTCGACCTCTCCAATCC
This sequence comes from Myxococcota bacterium, assembly GCA_025453525.1. Taxonomy (GTDB): domain Bacteria; phylum Myxococcota_A; class Polyangia; order JAAYKL01; family JAAYKL01; genus JALOQD01. Next base: position 574 of record JALOQD010000060.1, on the reverse strand, counting down.
GCAGGTAGATCTCCCCCAAATCAGGGGCGAGCGTCCGCGCCTCCTCGAACGCCCTCATTGCGGCGATTTGATCTCCGAGGTCCATGAGGGACATCCCATACCGCAAGGCGTAGAGCCCGTTCGTCCTATTGAGCTCCTTGGCCACGAGCAATAGCCGCATGGCTTCTGACGGCCTTTTCGTGACTCTGTACACCTCGCCGAGCAGGTAGTTTGCCTCGGCGGAGCCCGGAAGCGCTGCCACGGCCTCTGCCAGGATCTTCTCCGCCTTTGCCTCATCACCGAGCGCGTGCGCAACAGCGCCCACCCGAATTTTGGCGTTGGAATTATCCGGCTGCGCTGCGAGAGCCTTTTCGTACGCTTCGAGAGCGCTCGCGAGATTGCCTTCTTGTTCTAAGATGAGACCCTTCTCGAGCGCAAAGCCGGGATAGTCTTTTGACCGCTTCTCGACTTCCATGAGGACGCTCCGAGCGTCGGCAAAGGATTTCATCTGGCGGTACATCTGCGCCATCATGAAATAGGTCTCGGGATCATCCGGCGCCATCTCTACAGCTTTGTTCAGCTCGACGATGGCTGC
>JALOQD010000059.1 GCA_025453525.1 Myxococcota bacterium | reverse complement strand
CGAGCACCGCTATGTTGACCTTGGTTCCTGGGGCTACGCTGAAGTGGGACATCCTGACCATAAGATCAGTCCGCAGATCCCCTGGCCAATTTTCGGCTCGTAAGCGGGTCGTTGAATTTTATTCCCGTAGTGGGGGCCAGTGGCTCCTTGCGAAAACTGAATAAAATCTACTCGAGCGGCAAGGCGTCTCTCGAGCCATAGACTATTTTTTATTGCCATGGGGCGCGATTGCCCTATGCTGGCCCAAATGGACGACAAGATGTCAGATACGCGAAGACAACCGCACCTTCAGAGCGCCTCGGTCATTCCGCCGCCACCTTCCAAGGAACCGGAAGAGCAGGGCGTCGACTTGTGGGAGTACCTGGGCATTCTGCGGCGCCACTATCTGCTGATCGCGCTGTGCGCCTTGCTCGCCGTGGGCCTCGCGGCCTTCGTGACTCTGCGCATGACCAAAATCTATCGAGCCACAGCCACGTTGCGCATCGAGACCCAGGCACCTCGGGTGCTCGGCAATGAGGTTGAGAACGTCGTCGAGATGGGCACGGGTTCTTTTTGGTCCAACGTCGAGTATTACGAGACGCAGTACAAAATCATCGAGAGTCGAGACGTGGCTTCTCGCGTTGTGGCCGAATTCAAGCTCAACGAGGACAAGAAGTTCATGGAGGTGCCCGAGGACAAGCTCGTGTCGTGGAAGGGCGCGAGCGTCGACGAGGCCGCGGGTGTTCTGCAGGGCATGCTCAACGTGGAGCCTGTCAAGGACTCGCGTATCGTGAGGGTCCACATCGACAGCGCTGCGCCCAAGCAGGCCCAGATGCTGGTCAATGCCGTCGTCCGGGCGTACCGCGACAAAAACCTAGAATCCATGCTCCAGAGCACCGTGGACGCTGTGGACTGGCTGTCCAAGCAGCTCGATCAGGCCCGCGAGGAGCTCTCTGCCGCCGAGACAGCAGCCTATGAGTACAAAAAATCCAATGACATTCTGTCCATCTCTTTAGACGAGCGACAGAACATCCTCGCCTCGCAGATGCAGACCGCGGCCACTAAGCTCACCGAGGCCACGGCCAAGCGCATCGAGGTGCAGGCGCGCAAATCGGCCATCGCGAGCGTGGTGTCGTCCAAGGATCCCATGGCCATTCCCTTGGATTCGCTCAACGCCAGCTCGCTCATCCAGAACCTCAAGCAGTCCTACGGCCAGCTCAGCCAAGAGTACGGCGAGCTGTCCGAGCGCTACGGAGACAGCTATCCCAAGATGGTGGAGATCAAGGCCAAGATGGAGCGCATCCGGCAAGACATCAGCCGAGAGGTGCGCAACATCTTGTCTGCCGTGGATGCCGAGTTGAATGCGGCGAGGGGCACCGAGGCCGGGCTCCAGGCAGCGCTCAATGAGATGCACAACCAGGCCATGGATCTCTCCCACAAGGAGGTGTCGTACAACCGCTTCGAGCGCGATCGCGAGAATGCCAAGCACATGTACGAGCTCCTCATCGGTCGCAGCAAGGAAGCGGACCTGTCCCGTCTCTTACGCGTCAACAACGTCGAAATGCTCGATTCTGCTCTAGAGCCCCTTTTGCCGATCAAGCCCAGGCTCAAGGTCAATCTGGCCTTGGCGCTGGCCTTGGGGCTGCTTCTCGGTATCGGTCTCGCGGTGCTTCGCGAGTTCGCGGATCGCACCATCAAGACCCAGGAGCAGGTCGAGTCCCTCGGCCTCGCGTTCCTCGGAATCGTGCCGTCCATCGACTCCTCCACGTCGGGCAGCTCTTACTCGACGGCCTACGGCCGGGGCCACAACAAGAAGCGCGCGCCCAAGGTGGAGCCCGACAAGGACCAGAGGGAAATCAATTTCGACGTCTTTGTGCACGAGTATCCCAAGAGCCAAGTCGCCGAGAGCTGCCGCGCCATTCGCACCAACTTGTTGTTCATGACCACGGACCAACCGGCCCGCCACATCCTGGTCACCAGCCCCTCGCCCCAAGAGGGCAAGACCACCGTGGCCATCAACCTGGCCATTGTGATGGCCCAGAGCGGGTCCAGGGTGCTCCTCGTCGATACCGACATGCGGCGGCCGCGCGTGCATCGCGCCTTTGGCATCAAGTCTCGCAAGGGCGTCTCCACCATGGTTTTGGGCGAGAGCACCATGGCCGAGTCGGTGGTGCACACCCACATCCCCAACCTCGATGTGTTGCCGTGCGGCACCACGCCCCCCAACCCTGCGGAGCTCATCCACACCGAGAGCTTCCAGAAGGTGCTGGCCGAGCTGTCTCGGCACTATGACCGCATCGTTTTTGACTCGCCGCCCGTGGGCGTGGTCACAGACGCTGCGGTGCTTTCCAAGTTCGTCGATGGCACGGTGCTCATAGTAAAGAGTCAACAGACAACTCGGGATGCCGCTGCATATGCGGTGGGCACCCTGCGGGATATCGGCGCCAATATCCTGGGCTCGGTGCTCAACGACTTGGATCTCATGGACCGCAAGTACGGGCGGCACTACTATCAGTACTACTACCGCAAGAACGGCGGCTATTACGAGGCCGAAGGCGAGGGCCGAGACACCGGAGATCCCAGGCAGGCCGCGAGCTGAGATTCTCTGGCGCGCGCATTGGCGTCTGCCAGAAACGCACTACACTTTATATTCTATGGTTCAAAGGGCGTCGCTCGTTGGCTGGGCAGGCGCTCTCGTTTCGAACAAGGAGGCGGCAGTGCTCGGTTTTTTCGGGCAGTATCTCGTGGAGAGTGGTCTCATCGATTACCTTCAGCTCGACCTCGGCCTGTCGCTCATGAACGAGCGCAATAAAAGGTTTGGCGAGCTGGCCGCGGGCGAGGGTTTGCTCACAGTGGACGACGCGGATGCGCTGCAGCAAAAACAGCGCATTTTGGACAAGTACATTGGTGAGCTCGCAGTGGAGGAGGGGCTCTTTTCCACGCCGGACGTTCAGCGTCTGCTGGATACCCAGCGACGAAATCACCTGCGCATCGGCGCGGCCTTGGTGGAGCTGGGGGTAATGGACCGCGACGACCTGGAGCGGGCCTTTCAGGCGTTTGCCTCAGAGCAGGCCGCCGCGTCGGGCAAGGTGAGCCTGATACCGGCCGGGCCGTTCGAGCCAATGGCCGCCCACCTCAAGAGCCAATTGCCGCGTCGCATTCAGCGCAGCTTCGGCGATCCGGCGAAGCTGGGCGGCACAGAGGTCCATCGACCTCTGCCGCGTTTCGAGGTTCAGGCGATGCTGGGCGGGTGTGGCGGGTTTACTTTTGCCTTGGACGTACAGCGACGCTGGCTACGCGGTATGCACCGATCCCAAGCGCGCGACAGCGAGGTGTTTGCCTCGGATGATACGATGAAGAAGGTGGCGCGGGATCTGCTTTGTCTTGTGGCATCCACGGCGGCGGTGTTCGAGGGACGACACATCAATCCTGACGCGTTCCCCGGGGAACCGACCTATGGCGAGTTGCCGTATTCAGGAGCCGCCCTGTCGCTCGTGACGCCCCATGGTCGCGCTCTGCTCGTGTTGTCGACAGCGGATTGAACGCGCGAAGAGGAACTCTCATGAACGATTCTATTACGCCGAGTCGGTTAGTCCCTCCTTCGGGCATGGTGCTGATCGACATCTTTCGCCGAATCGCCACTGGCAAGGAAGTGTTCTTCTATCATGTGCGGAGCGCCGGTGACCTCTTCGATACCGCCAGGGAGCCAGTCAACCTCGACGCAGTGCTCAAGGATGTATGGGAAGCCATGACCGCCGTGGGTCTCACCTCTCTCCCCGTGGTGGAGCTCGAAGCTGGCGGTGCTCACAAGTCGGACAAGCCCAGGCCCACCATCGGCGTGGTGCGAAAGAGTGAGCTGGCCACCTTGTTCTCGAGGTTCGTGGGCGCCCTTTCCCAGCCCGCGTCCGACGACAGAGCTCTCAAGGTGAGGCTGTCCAATGCCAACATCACCGAGCGCGGCCTGCCGCCAGTGACGAAGCAAATGTCAATCCTCGAGGTCATCACCGTGATGGTCGACGCCAAGGTGGAAGCCTTGCCCGTGGTGGACGAGGGGCGAAATTACTTGGGCATGATCACCTCCCTCGACGTGCTCAAGTGTTTCGATTACCTGAACATCATTCGCGCCTCTCGCCCCAAGGAAGAGCTGCGGGAAATGCGCATTGTGGATCTCTTTGTGGGTCAGGGGTCGGCCATGCCCACGGACAAGATGCTCGAGTCGTTCGTGGGCTCGGTCAAGGAGGTGATGCGCGAGTCTGTGCCGACCATCGCTCTCACCGCCTCCATCGGCGAGGCCGCGCGCCTCATGAACCGCACCGAACGCGAGACCATCGTGGTCATCGATCCCAACGGCACGGTCAAGGGCATCGTCACGGCCCTCGAGATCCAACTCGCCCTTCCGCCCATCGTCAATCGCATGGAGTTGCGCGCCGCCAAAGAAAGGGCGGAGATGTTCAAGATGAACCCGGAGTCCTCGGACGTCCGGGCAGTCCTGGCTGAAAAGGTGACCCAGGTGATGCTGGCCAACCCGACCTGCGTTACGACCGATACGCCTGTCGGAGAGGTCGTGGCCCGCCAGACTCAAATCGACGCGTACGAGCAGCCGGTTCTCAGTTCGGACAAGACCAGGATAGCCGGCGTCATCGGCCGTTCGGACCTTCTGCGGGCCTTGGCTGCCTTGGGAGGGCTCGCCAAGAAGCGGGGCCTCATAGATGAGTAGGGGCTCACGCAAGAACACCCTCCCCGCAGGGTCGATTTGTTGACCGAGGCCGTCTCCACCTCGTACCGTGAGAGGTGAACCGCTCCCTTTCGGAAGAGTGGACATGACGACTCTCGAGCACACGGTCCACGCAGTACGGCGCAGCCTCAACCTTGCACGTACCTATCTCCTTGCCGGTGGGCTCGCGGCAGTCACCGTGTCGGGTCTCATGGCCCGTCTGGCTCGAGACGAAGGGCCGGCGCGGTTCGTGCCATGGGCCTTGCTCGGAGTGCTCGCCCTCTCGTTTGGCCGCAAGGCGTACGTGCGCCTCTTTGGTCTCAAGTCGGCGCGGCGCTCGGCCCTGCGGCGCACCGAGCTGGAGCTGGGCTTGCTGCTCGTGGTGGCCACTTTCGCGGTCCTGGAGATCGCCGGAGGTCTGGCCTCGGCGCTCTATCCCATGGTGTTTCTCGTGATTGCGTTCATCGTCGTGTACGCCGAAGCGTGGATGAGCGCGGCCCTCGTCACCTTGGCCGTGGGCATGGAGTTGGGGATCGCCGGCTTTTCAGCGTCGCCTCTGCCTCGGGATGTGCGGATGAGAGATGCCGCCGTGCACGCCGCCTTCATCGCGGTGTTTGCGACTATCAACTACATTTTTACGAGGTCCGAGATCGTGCGGACTCGAAAAGCAGCCGACGCGCGGCTGAAGCTCGCTCAAGAGGCCGCCGAGTCCCAGGCGCGGGATCTGAGACTGACCTCGCCGGCTTTGGGCCAACGTGGGCCAGTCGATCGCCGGGCCGAGGATGCGCGCATCTCCCTGTCGGCAGTGAGCGAGGTGCACAACTCGATGTACAACCACATCGAGCTTCTTTGGCGCGCCATGGGGCTCCACTCTTGTCTGCTCCTTTGGCTGGATACCCGTGGAGAAGAGCTGCGGGTGCTCGAGTGCGTGTCCGAAGGCGATGGGGTGACGACGCGGCGGATCGGGAAGGGAGAGGGTGCGGTGGGCGGTGTGGTCCAAGGCGGCAAGGCGCTGCGGTTGCACGGCCTGCGCGTTGGCTATCCAGGTCTGCCCTACTACGACGCGCCTGTTTCGGTCACGGACTTCCTCGGCGTCCCTGTGCTGGAGAACGAGGAGGTCCGAGGCGTCTTGTGTGCTGACCGCACCGACGGCCGTGCCTTTGAGGAGCGAGATGTCTCCACTTTGCAGACAGCCGCGACGAGCTTGCTCAGCATCATCGCCAATGAACGGGTCTTCACCCAGCTGCGCAAGGCCAAGAGCGAGCAGGGCAGGCTCCTGTGCGCTTCGGAACGGTTGGCCCAGGTGTTGAGCGAAAAGGACGCGGCCAGGGCTGCCATTGAAGCAGCCGAGCACATCGCCAAGTTCGACCTCGCCGTGGTGACGCTCGTCGACGATGAGGGTCGTCAGCAGGTACGCGCCGCTTCTGGCGATGGCCATGAGCTCTTGGAGGGCGCTTCGTTCAAGAGTGGCGGCAGTCTCGCGGTCGCAGCGCTCAAGACCCGGCACTATCTACCCCACAGGGGTGAGCTCGATCCAAAGCAGCAAACCGTGCTCTCCAAGGAAACGCAAAAGGCCTTTGCCCGCATGCGCTCGGCCATGGTCATGCCCATTCTACACGGAGACACTCCGCTGGGCGTTTTGGTGCTGGCGAGTCTCGCGAAGAACACCTATGGCGACGAGGTGCGCACCACGCTTCAGGTCATGGTCAATCAACTCGGCACGACCATGCAGAATGCCAAGATGGTCCAGCGCCTCGAGCAACTCGCCACGATCGATGGGCTGACGGGCCTTGCCAATCGGCGCGTCTTCGGCGAGGAGATCGAGAAACAGCTCGCCTCTGCGAGTCGCTTCGGTCGGGAGATGTCCCTCGTGGTTTGCGACATCGACAAGTTCAAAGCCGTCAACGACACCCACGGTCATGCTGCGGGCGACATCGTTCTGCGTGGCTTTGGAGAGGTTCTGCGGCGCAACGTGGTCCGTGATACCGACCTCGCGGCTCGGTTCGGCGGCGAGGAGTTCGTCATCGTGTGCGAGGGCACTGGAACGGCTGGCGCGATGCGGCTCGCCGAGCGCATCCGCATGGACCTCGAGTCGCAGGTCTTCCAGCTGCCAGCAGGTGAGCTGAAGGTCACGGTGTCCATGGGCGTCGCCACTTTCCCGGTCCATGGCCGCACCCGCGAAGAGCTCTTCGAGCGGGCAGACGCCGCGCTTTACTCTGCCAAGCACGGCGGTCGCAATCAGGTCCGGGCCTTTGTTGCCGGTGCATCCTCCGACGCCGACGCAGGACCCCAGCGCAAGGAGATACGCGCATGAAGAAATCCGTCGGTCTGCAAACGCTGCTCTTTCCCATGCCAGCCTTGCTCGTGGGGACCTACTCCGAGGGCGATGTGGGGAGCGCCATGACCGCTGGCTGGGCCTCGGTGTGCTGCGCCGAGCCTCCGTGCTTGGGCGTGGCGGTGCGTCAGGTGCGCAAGACCCATGAGAACATCGTCCGCACCGGGTCCTTCACCCTCAACATTCCGAGCTGCGATCTCGCCGAGGCGGTCGATTATCTGGGGCTCGCGTCGTTTCACTCGGTCCCTGACAAGCTCGCTCGCGCTGGGCTCCATGTCGAGCGAGCCGCTCGCGTGAATGCTCCGCTCATCATCGAATGTCCCGTGAGCCTCGAGTGCAAGCTCGTGGCGCATCTCGATCTCGGCTGTCACACATGGTTCGTGGGAGAGCTCATGGACACGCATGTGGAAGAGACGCTTCTTTCCGAGACAGGCAAGATCGACGTGGGCCGATTGGATCCGCTGTGCTACGCCATGAGCGCCAAGGACTACCGCCACCTCGGCAAAGTGGTGGGGCCTGCCTATTCCATGGGCAAAGCGAAGGACAAGGGAAAATAGTCCGCCAGTTCACTTTTGGCGGAGTTGACCCATCCGACCGAGCGCCTCGGCCATCCGAGCGACGCCCATTTCGATTTCTCGTCGCGAGGTGGCATAGGACAGGCGAATCGTACCTGGCGCACCGAACGCCGAGCCTGGCACCACGGCGACATGTGCTTCCTCGAGCAGCTTGTCGGAGAGGGTCACGTCGGTTGCCTGGTCTCCGAGCTTCTCGAGAATCTGCGTGACGTCGGCGAGCACGTAGAACGCCCCCTGCGGCGTGAGGCACGACAAACCCGGGATCGCGCTCAGCCGCTCCACCATCAGGTCGCGGCGCACGGTGTACTCGGCCTGCCATTCCTTGAGGAACTCCCTCGGTCCTTTCAGCGCGGCGAGCGTTGCCATTTGGGCGAAAGACGTGGGGTTTGAGACGTCTTGGCCTTGAATTTTCGTCATCGCCTTGATGATGTCTGTGTGGCCGATGCCCCAGCCGATGCGCCAGCCCGTCATGGCGTAGGTCTTGCTCACGCCGTCGACGACGAACACATGGTCGCGTTTGTCCGGTGGGCAAAGCGAGAGGGGCGAGACGTGGGTCGCGCCGCCGTACACGAGTTCGCGGTAGATCTCGTCGCAGATGACCGTGAGACCGGCCTCGACGGCTGTGCGGGTGAGCTGCGCGAGGGAGTCGCGTCGATAGATCGAGCCGGTGGGGTTGCTCGGCGTATTGATAACGAGAGCCTTGGTCCGCGCGGTGATGAGCTTCTCGAGTTGCTGGCAGGACAGCTCGAAGTTCTGCGTCGCGAAGGTGGGCGCGATCACCGGCACGCCATCGGCGAGCAGCACCTGATCCGGGTAGGAGACCCAGTACGGGGCGGGAATGATGACCTCGTCTCCCGGATCGAGCAGGACTTGAAAAAGCAAGTACAGCGCGTGTTTCGCGCCCACGGTGATGATGACATCTTCGGTCTTTGTCGGAACGCCTCTTATCCGCTCGCTCTCGGCGGCGACCGCGCTGCGCAGCGCAGGGACCCCGGCCGTGGCCGTGTAGCGCGTCTGACCCTTGCGCAGGGCCTCTTCCGCAGCGGCGACGATATGCGGCGGCGTGTCGAAGTCAGGCTCTCCGGCGCTGAACGAGAGAATGTCGAGGCCACTCTGGCGAAGCGCCGCAGCCTTTTGCGTGATGCTCAAAGTGGGCGAGGGCTTGATTCTTTGAACGCGGCTGGACAGGCTCGGCATGTTTCTTTAACCCTCGTTTTTCGGCGGATTTCCGTCGCTGGAGGAGTTGTCGGGTTTGGTGGGAAGCTCCGAATTTTCCGGGTCCTCACCGCGGATGCCCTTTTTGAAGTTGCGGATACCCTCGCCCAAGCTCTTTCCGAGCAGGGGGAGCTTGGCCGCTCCAAAGAAAAAAACGACCACCGCGAGTATGATGAGCCACTCCCCGATGCCGGGCATCCCGAGCAGCGGCAGGACTGCGAGTACATGCGCCATGACCAATGACACTCCTTGTTGCGGCCAGGCTGGCTGACCATGCCCCACGTTTTACTCCAACGAGGCGTGCGGGTAAACCTGCCGCCTTCTGCGCTCGATGATGCGAAAGGCACAGGCAAACCCCAGGGGAGCGAGCAGGGGGAGGGCAGCGGCGGCAGCGGCCGAAAGCGAACCTCTGCGCGACAGCTCCTCGAAAAAGCGGCTGGTGAGCTGGTAGGAGAGGAAGAGAAGCGTTGCGAATAGCACGCCGGCTGTCCGTCGCCTTGGCGCGCTCAATGCGAGCAGCGACGCGGCGATGCCCAGCACGGCGACAGCGGCGATGCTCGCCAGGCGTCGCCACAGGGCATACTCCCACTCGTGTTTCGGGATCTTGGCTGGGCGAGCTCCGAGAAGCGCCGACGTAGGCGCGAGGAGCAGGGGAGGGAGAAAACCGGCTCGTTCTTCAATGGCGCTGGCAATGGGCAGTCGCAAGTTGAGCGTGTCGAAGGAGATCGCCGCATGGGGAGCAGAGCCGCTCGAGTCGACGAAGGCCGTGCCTTTCTCGAGGCGCAGGTGCAGCATTCCCCCTGCTGGCTCTACGGTGAGCTTTCCAGTGCGCGCCGCGAGGTGTAGGCGCTGCGCCGAATTTCGTTCGTCGGCAAAGAAGACGGATTGCAGCACGCCGTTGTCATGGCGCTCGAATCGCATCGAGACGCCCTTCACGACAGAGCGCAGCTCGCCTGGGAGCACAGAGGCCGACAGGGCGCGGCCGCAGAGTGAGAGGGCGATTTGCCGCAGCCTCGCTCCAGCGAGAGGACCGGCGAGCAGCGCGATGAGCGCGGCGGCCGCCATGAGCGCGGTGAGCGCAGCGGCGATCCAGGGCCACAGGCGACGCACAGAAATGCCGCTGGCGAGCAGAGCCACGAGCTCGCCCTCTTTTTCCATGGTTCCGATCACGATGAACAACGCGAGGCAAGCGGCTGGCGCCATGGCCCAGCCGAGCACCGGGATCGCAGCCAGGCCGAGGAAGCCTCCTATTTCCGCCGGGCTTGCGCCAGAACCGGAGAGTAGGGGGAAAAGGCGCAGACCCTGGGTGGAGAGCAGCACGGCCGTGGCGCCCATGAGGCAAAGGCCGGTCCAGGCCATCAACCGCCCCAAAAAATGCCGACCGATTCTCGTCATTGCTCGCTCCGTTTCGAGCCGACTAAAACATCTTCTCGTCTTAACGCCAAGGCGGTGGTACAAGCGGTGCGCGTCCCCGCCGCAAATGGATAAAGGCGAAAAAAGGGGCCAGCCAACCAGAAAGGAACAAGCCATGACGGCCAAGCAGATTATTGAGGAGATGTTCGGGCTCGACGAAAGAATGGCGCAGCTCGCCGAGAAGTTCGAGGGTTGCCCGCAACCGGAACGGGAGAAGGCGCTCGTGGAGCTCTTCGAAGGGGTGGCGGCCAGTCTGTCTGCAGACGCCGAGCTGCCGCTTCGGGCGCCGCGCGTTGTGGATCTTCTGGCGAGTCAAGAAGGGGACGCTGCTGTCAAGATCTTGGGCAACGGTCTCGGTCACGTCAACAGCGCTCTGCGCCACCTGTGCGCCGAGGGTCTCATCCATTGCAGCGCCGATGGCCTCGAGGTCATCCTTCCTGCCGTAGAGATGGCGCTTACCCAGGGTGGCACGGCGGCTGAAGAGATGGCCTTCTTGCTGGCCGAGATCGACGATTCGAAGGTGACTCGTCAACTGGTGAGGTTTCTCAAATCCAACGAAGCCGAGGTCGTGGCCGCCGCCATCGAGTCTCTGGCCGAAGTGGGGGACGAGTCGTGCCTGCCCGAGCTCGAGCGGCTGCGCAAGGACAAGCGCAAAGTGAAAGTCGCCGAGGAGACCGCCGAGGAGTGGACTATCGGCCAGCTCGCCGAGGACGCCATCGAGATGTTCAACCAGGAGAACGAGGAGGAGTGAGATGAAGCGGGATTTCCTGACCATTACCGACTTTTCCGCGGACGAAGTGCGGGAAAACCTGCAGCTCGCCATCGAGGTCAAGGAGAAGACCAAGCGCGGCGAGAGCCCCAATGTTCTGCGCGGCGGCGTGGGGGCCCTCATCTTCCACAAGGCCTCGCTGCGAACCCGTTGCTCATTCGAGGTCGGCTTTCGTCAGCTCGGTGGCAGCGCCATCTACATCACCGACAAGGAAATCGAGCTGGGCAAGCGCGAGAGCGTGTACGACGTGGCCAAGGTGATGAGTCGCTACTTCTCGGCGATTTGCATCCGCACCTTCTCCCACGAGCAGGTGGAAGAGCTGGCCCGACACTCCACGGTGCCGGTGGTCAATATGCTCACAGACCTGCTTCATCCCTGCCAGATCATGGCCGACATGATGACCGCTTTTGAGCACAAGAAGAGGCTCGATAACCTGACCGTCGCGTATCTCGGCGACGGCAACAACATCACCAACTCCTGGCTGCGCATGGCCCAGCGTATCCCCATGGATCTGCGCATTGGCACGGCGCAGGATTGCCTGCCCAACATGCAAATCGTCGAGGAGACCAAGAAGGTCGGCATCAGTGAGGTGAGTATTCACCACGACCCGGTCGCTGCGGTCAAAGACGCCGACGTCATCTACACCGACGTATGGGCCTCCATGGGCCAGAAGGACAAGGCCGAGGAAAAGGCCCGAGCCCTCAAGGCCTTCCAGATCAATGGCCAGCTCGTCGGGAAAGCCAAGAAGGACTGTATCGTTATGCACTGTCTGCCTGCCGAGCGCGGCCGCGAGATCACCGATGAGGTCATGGACGGTCCACACTCGGTGGTGTTCGACGAAGCCGAAAACCGCCTGCATGCCCAGAAGGCGATCCTCATCAAGCTTCTCGGTTGAAGGGACAAAAGGCCTGATTCTCTCCTCGACCCGGCCATCTCCTTGTCACTTGCCAGTGGATGAATCACGACTGCGTCGACCCATCTGTGAGGGAATGGCTGCCCAGGATTTCTCGTAGATGCTCCATGGGAGCGTCGCCGGTGATCACTCGATGTGCGGCCAGTAGATGTGTGACCCCGAGCTCGAGCGCGTGCCTCGAAAGCTCGAGGCTGGTTGCGAGCAAAGCCGGATCGTCGCTGGGCAGGCAGAGGACGAACGGGCTTTGGGGATAGCGCATGATGAGGGCGAACAGGTGCAGGCGCCGCAGCCATCGCCGGGCGCTCATTGTGTCCATCCACACACCGCTGTTCTTCCACGCAGCCTCGCAAAATCGTTCTGCCCACCCTAGATGTGGGACCAATCCGAGCTTGTCAGTGACATAGGGAGTCCCTACGCCGCTGTGCCCGAGAAGGTCGAAGGACACATGGAGATCAACCTGATCCTCGATGCTCTTGTGCACAGCGTCGCGCTGCCGCGCAGGGGCGTTGCGAGCGGCCACCATTTCGACGATCGAGGGGTGGAACACCAGGTCCACGCTGTAGTGTGTTACCGCGCCCAGGGCCAAGGCGCGACTGCTCGGATCGTCAGCCCGGCACAGGAGCTGCTCGAGCAGGCCCACGGGATCCCGCCCATGAAGCAAGGTGCCTGTTTCGCACAGGATGAGGGGTTGCTCGAGCAGGAGCCGAAGACCGCTGCCCAAGAGGTTCTCGAAATAGGGCAGGTCGAAAAGCACGCAGCCGAGGAGGAAATCGCAGTTTTGGCTGGCGACATCGGCTCGCAGAGAGTCGGGGAGTCGGTCGTCTTGGACGATTTTTTCGGCCAGTGTGATGTGCAGCAGGGTGCCAGCCATGACTTAGTCCTCCTCGCCGAGGGGCGAGACTCGCGGCGACGTTACGGGAATGAGCTTCATCTCGCTCGAGAGCGCGGCGAGCAGCTCGTCGAATTCTTCCTCGAAATCCGGAGCGATCACAAAATCAATGATGTCCGAGGTCCCTTGTCGAGTGGTGGGAACCGCGAGTCCGTCGTGGGCTTCTAGCAGGAATCGGAGGTAGGCGATGTCCGCCACCTCCACCTGTACCGAACGCAGTACGGTTTTGACGTTTGGTTTGTCTCGACATAAGAGCCTCGGAAAATGCCCCACGGCTGCAACGCGGGTTGCCTCGCTGCAAGCTTTCACGAGGCATTCCCCCTGCGCGCTGGGGTCATTTTCATTCTCATGGGTGGTCGCCTGTAGCGGCCATGGACGTTTGCTCATGGTTCTTGAAGATACACGGCAAAGCACGAATCCCTAGCGCTCGAGCGCCTTTTTTTTGACCGGGTGTAGGATAGAATCCTACAATAACCGGGAACCGACCTCTCCTTTTTTGGGGAGGCATATCCGCTTGAAAAGGGTTTTAGAGGCATGAGGATGTTTAACAAAAATTGTATGTCAGTCATCGCCTTTGGGTTGATGGTCGCGGGCCTTGGGTCCGGGTGCGCGACGGCCCGCGAAAACCTTGCGCGACAAAACGAGGCCCTGCTGCGCGAGGTGGCGCGGCTCAAGGCAGACAAGGCCAACGTGCAGGCGCGGGCCGCGGCCCTCGAGGACGAGACCCTCATGCTCGAAAAAAAGGCGCAGCAGTGCTCGATCGTTCCTCGTCCTGCCCTGCCCGTGGTGCGCCTCGAGGCTGCGCAGGAGCACGCTGAGCGCAACCCACCCCCCGAAGAGAAGAAGGTTCGTTCTGGCGAACGGCCGCTTTTGTCCCTTGGGGCGAGCGGCTCTGGTTTTCGGCAGAGGAGCTCGAGCAATGATCTCGCAGGGGGCGCTCCCGAGAGCACCCTGGCGTTTGGCGCGGCTGATGGCCTCGGGGTCACTGGCGCGTTTCCCGCGCCGAACGTTTCCTCGGATATGGATCAGTTCAACGAGGGCTATCGGCTCTATGCCAATCGCCAGTTCGCCGAGGCGCTGAGCGTCTTGGGCGATTTCGCCTCGCGCTCTTCAAACCACGACTACGCCGATGATGCGTTGTTCTGGAGAGCCGAATGCTACCTCGCCTTGGGCAAGCAACTGCGGGCCATTGGCGAGTTGGAGCGATTGCTTTCCCGGTATCCTTCCTCGGACAAGGTGGGGAGCGCTCTTTGGCGGATTGGCAATGCCTACGACAAGCTGGGTGATTCGACCCAAGCGCTCGGCTACTATTTCAGAGTTGTCGACGAGTTTCCATCGACCGAGGCGGCGCGCAAAGCGAGCCAGAGGGTTGCGGCGCTCAATGGCTCTTCCGCGGGCGGTCGGGTCCTTCGCGCTGCCGCTCCATGAGGTTTAAGAAGATGAGCAGACTCACCTCCAGTTCGTTTTCTGTGGTCATCGGTTTTGCCGCGGGCTTGGCGCAAGGCCCGGCTCTGGCGCAGGACGAGACGCCGCAGCCAGGGCAGGCGGAAGGGCAGCCGTACCAAGAGTCGCTGCAGCCAGGTCTGCGGATCTCGGCCTCGGGCAGCGCCTCGCAATCCGGGTCGGCAGGAGGAGGGGCGCGCCGCCGGCAGAGCATCGATCTGACCTCCGGCGAAAACGTCTCCGAGCCACCCCCATCGGATTTTTCAAAGATCTACACGGTCAAGGCCGGTGATACTCTGTGGATCATTTGTGAGCGACAGTACGGTTCTGCCTACGCCTGGCCCATGGTTTGGTCCTACAACCCCGAGATATCCAATCCGCACTGGATCTATCCAGGCCAGGTGTTGTACCTGACCCCCACAAGGTCTTCTCTGGACGGTGTTTCACCACCGCTAGCGTCCGCAGGAAAGCCCACAGGAAAGTCGTTGGTGTCCATGTCGGTGCAGCGCGGGCCGACTTCGGTCAGCTTGCGCAACCGTGGCTTCGTGGATACGGAGATGCTCGCTCGCTCCGGCCAGGTCGTCGGCGCCCGCAGTCCGCGCAAGATGCTCGGCCAATACGACAGCATGTACATCGAGTTCAAGGAGGGTGTGAAGCCGGCCCCAGGAGACGAGTACTCGCTCTATCAGATTCTGCGGGATGTGGAGCCGGTGGACGACAGGGATACCGAGCTCGGCAAGCTCGTGGAAATCCTGGGCGAGGCAAAGGTCGTGAGCTACGACCCCAAGACTCGCATCGCCACGGCCCATGTGGATGAGGTGACGACGTCATTTGAGCGGGGTGTGTTGATCGGGCCGGTTCGCCGCAGCTTCGAAGTGGTGGCGCCGGTGCCCAACGAAAAAAATCTGAACGGGCGAATAGTGGCCTTTATGGACGACGGAGTGCTCGCCGGCTCGGAGCAAATCGTTTTCGTGGACCGCGGCAAGGCCGACGGTGTGCGGCAAGGAAACCGCTTCCTAGCCGTGGAGAAGCGCGACAAGCTCCGAGAGAGCGAGGACAAAGACGATGACCGGGAAGGCTATCCCACCGAAGTGGTGGCAGAGCTGCGGGTGATCGAAGCAAGGCCCCACACGTCGACCTGTGTGGTCTTGGGTGCGGTTCGCGAGTTGGAGGTCGGCGAAAAGGTCGAGTTGCGCCGGGGTTTCTAAAAACGTTATTCCAATAACGTATATTATACGCGCCTATCCCCCCTATATCCCCCCAAGAGGGTTGACTGTACTGCCAGGAAGTCACATTACTCTGTCGCGCTGGTCACTCTTTTTAAGGGATGGCCATCCGAGGAGCGATTCGAGATGCCTACGAGCCATGTGGATTCTTGCCTCTGCGCTGCCGACGAGGTTGCGGTGCTCCGCCGCGGCCAGTGCGGCTATCCGAGCAGGATCCTCGGTCTAGAGGATCCGCCGGAGGAGCTGTATCTGCGAGGGTCTCTGCCCGAGGAAGGGCCGGTCGTCGCCATCGTGGGCGCTCGGCGGGCCGATCCGACGAGCAAGCGCTTTGCCCACATGCTGAGCTTCGAGCTCGCGCGCCGGGGTGCGGTGGTGGTTTCTGGCGGGGCAGTGGGTATCGACACCGCTGCCCACGAGGGCGCGTTGGATGGAGGTGGCATCACCATCGCCGTGCTCGGCTCGGGATTCGACAACCCGTACCCTCAGGGTAACCACGAGTTGTTTCGAGCCATTTCCAAGCGCGGCGCCTTGCTCACCGAGTTCGCCCCGCCCCAGCCGCCCCAACCTTGGACCTTTCCCAAGCGTAACCGCATCGTGGCGGCCTTGTCCGACGTCATAGTAGTCGTTCAGGCCTCTGCGAACTCAGGTGCGCTCATCACGGCCAAGCACGCGAGGCAATTGGGCATTCCCGTTGCCGCGGCGCCTGGACCAGCCGGCGATCCGGCTCATCGCGGCAGCCATGATCTCATTCGCGCTGGCGCAAAGCTCGTGGAAAGCGCCAAAGAAGTATTGGAAATCGTGGGTACCCGCCCGGCCTTTGAGCAGCTGAGCTTGCCCCGGCTGCCCATCGAGGTTAAAAAAACCCTCCCTTCGTCGTCCGCCGGATTGTCCGCGGCCGAGACAAAGGTTCTGGGCTCACTCGGTGCGCGCTGTCTTCATATCGATGAGATCGCGGCTGGTACGGGGCTTGGGCCAGCGCAGACGAGCGCCGTGGTGCTGGGCCTGGAGGTGGCGGGCCTCATAGAGGATCAGGGCGGTCGCAGGTTTGTCAGAGTTGGATGAAAGGTCAGTTAGAAAACCCATGAGTAAATCGCTGCTCATCGTCGAATCCCCGACCAAGGCGCGCACTATTCGGCGCTACCTCGGTCCGTCGTACCTCGTAAAAGCCTCTCTCGGTCACATCAAGGATCTGCCCAAATCCAAGATGGGCGTTTCTGTGGATCGAGGGTTTTGCGCCGAGTACAAGGTCATTCCTGGCAAGCAGAAGATCCTCGATGAGCTCAAGAAAGCCGCTGACCAGTCGGAAGACGTGTTTCTGGCTCTCGACCCTGATCGCGAGGGAGAGGCGATCGCCTGGCACATCGCCGAGGAGTTGGGGCGCGATGAGCGCGTCATCCGGCGGGTGCTTTTCAACGAGATCACCAAAAAGGGGATCGCCGAGGGGCTGTCCAATCCCCTTGAGCTCAACGCGCGACTCTACGAGTCTCAACAAGCTCGGCGGATCCTCGATCGCTTGGTGGGTTACGAGATCTCGCCCATTCTGTGGAAGAAGGTCCGCCGTGGCCTGTCTGCCGGAAGAGTGCAGTCCGTGGCCCTTCGGCTCATCGTAGATCGAGATGATGAGATCGGCCGGTTCGTGCCCGAGGAGTACTGGCGCCTGTTGGTCCAGCTCGAGTCCGAGGGGTCGCCGCCGCCGTTCGTGGCGCGCTACGTGAGTGGAAAGGGCCGCAAGGGCGATGTCGACACCGGCGAAGTTGCCGCGAGAGTGAAGGCCGAGCTCGAGAGCGCTGCGTTCAAGGTTGCCAAAGTGGAGCGCAAGGAGCGCAAACGCCAGGCTCCTCCGCCGTTCATCACCAGCCGCCTGCAGCAAGAGGCGGCGCGCCGTTTCCGGTTCACCGCCAAGAGGACGATGATGATCGCTCAGCAGCTCTACGAAGGCGTGGAGCTCGGTGAAGAGGGATCCCTGGGTCTCATTACCTACATGAGAACGGATTCTGTTCGGGTATCTGACGACGCTGTGGAAGAAGTGCGCAATTTCATCGTCGAGCGCTTTGGCAAGGAAGCGCTGCCCGACAAGCCCAATGCTTTCAAGAGCCGTAAGTCGGCCCAGGACGCCCATGAGGCCATCCGGCCGACGTCCGTTGCGCTCACGCCAGAGCAAGTGGGCAAGCACCTCACCCCGGATCAGCGAAAGCTCTACAAGCTCATCTGGCAGCGATTTGTTGCGTGTCAGATGAAGCCCGCGGTGTTTGACCAGACGGCCGTGACCATCGAAGCTGGCTCCCATGTTCTGCGAGCCAATGGCTCGGTGCAGCGGTTTGCCGGTTGGCTCGAGGTGCTGAGCGACGCAGACCCAACGGCAGAGCCGGGCACGAATGGTTCCGAGGACGATGAAGATGTGTCAGAGCAGCTTCCGCTGCTCGAGGTGGGAGAAGTCTTGCGCCTCGGCAGCCAGGGCATCAGCGCTGAGCAGAAATTCACGCAGCCGCCCTCGAAATTTACCGAAGGCACGCTCATCCGCGAGCTCGAGGAGCGGGGCATTGGGCGGCCGAGTACGTACGCTACGATTCTTTCCACGATTCAGGACCGCAAGTACGTGGCGAAAGAGGACGGCAAGCTCTTTCCCAGCGATCTCGGACGTCTCGTCACCGAGCGCCTGGTGCAGCACTTCCCCCGCATTCTCGATGTGGATTTCACAGCGTCCATGGAGGAATCCCTCGACGCCATCGAAGAGGGCAAGGGCAACTGGGTGGAGCTGCTCGAGAATTTCTACTTGCCCTTCCACAAGGACGTGGTGCTGGCGCTTCGGGAGATGAAGGATGTTCGCAGCCTCGCCGAAGAGAGCGGCGAGGTGTGCGAACAGTGCAGCAAGCCCATGGTGGTCAAGTGGGGGCGCAACGGAAAGTTCCTCGCCTGTTCCGCGTATCCATCCTGCCGCAATACCAAGGAGCTCGAGGAGCGGGGCGCTGTGCCTTCCGAGCCAGTGGACATTCAGTGTGAGGAGTGCAGCAAGCCCATGGTGCGCAAGCGGGGCAGGTTTGGCGAGTTCCTCGCGTGCAGCGGTTATCCAGAGTGCAAAGCGACTCGCTCCATGCCCACCGGCATCCACTGTCCGAAGCCGAGTTGCCCGGGTGAGCTCGTCGAACGGCGCACCAAGCGCGGACGGGTGTTCTTCGGCTGCAGCGAGTTCAAGCGCAACGCCTGCGATTTTGTCGTGTGGAGCACGCCCGTGGCTCAGACCTGCCCTGACTGCGGCGCGACGTTCCTCGTGATCGCCAGCAGCAGGGGTGGCAATCGCACTCTCAAATGCGCTGCCGAAGGTTGTGGGTTCAAGCGCTCTGAATCCGCGTGATGCTCTCGTTGGCGAGGCTTGCCCATGAGCTCCCCTAGCGCGACAGTCATCGGCGCAGGGCTCGCAGGTTGCGAAGCCGCGCTGGCGCTCGCCAGGCAGGGCCTCGAGGTCGCGCTCGTCGAGATGAAGCCTCTTTGCCGCGGTCCTGCCCACTCGACCGATCACCTGGCCGAGCTCGTATGCTCCAATTCCCTGCGCGCGGATCGTTTGTCGTCTGCTGTGGGCCTGCTCAAGGCCGAGCTGCGACGCTGCGGCAGCGCGCTCATGACCGTGGCCGACGCCTGCGCCGTGCCTGCCGGTAGGGCACTCGCCGTGGACCGCACCGCCTTTTCCCAAGGCGTGGAAGAGGCTATCGCCAAGGAGCCGAGAATTCGCCTGGAGCGGCGCCACGTCGAGTCGCTGCCGCAGGGGCGCGTCATCCTCGCCACCGGGCCTCTGACCGAGGGCGTCCTTGCCGATTCCCTTGGCGAGGCAGGCGCTGTGTTGTCCTACCACGACGCCATCGCGCCACTCGTCTGCGCCGACAGCATCGATATGGACAAAGCCTATTTCGCCACGCGCTATGACCAAGAGGACGGCAGCGGCGGCGACTACCTCAACTGCCCGCTCAAGGAGGACGAGTACAATGCCCTCGTCGAGGCCTTGGTCGATGCGGACAAGGCACCGCTGCGCGATTTCGAGACCGCGCCGTTTTTCGAAGGCTGTCTGCCCATCGAGGAGATGGCTCGACGCGGCCAGCGCACCCTCAAGTTCGGG
>JALOQD010000058.1 GCA_025453525.1 Myxococcota bacterium | reverse complement strand
GCTATCCCCGGGCTCTTCCCAGAAAACGCCCCGCAGAGGCCGCGAAGAAGCGCCGCGCATGCGCGGACTGGGCACGGGCGAAAGTCGATGAGAACCTTTGGAGCGATGACATGTCCACCTCTCGTCGGCGGCGACGATAATACAAGGCGGGTGCAATGGATAGGGTTTCTCCCTCGACAGCCCGTTGCGTTGCCGTCCTGCCTCGTCATCCTTAACACCATATCGAGGTGACCATGCGCCTGTGGATGAACGAGCAAGAGCAACACACCCATGAGCCACTGGGCACGGCCGTGCTCGACTACCTGCGCGACCAACTCGGCCTCCTTGGCACCAAGTCTGGATGCCGCGAAGGCGACTGCGGCGCCTGCACGGTGCTCGTAGGCGCACGGACGCCCCAGGGGGTTGAGTACGAACCAGTTTGCGCATGCCTTACACCCCTTGTGGCGCTCGAGAACCGCCATTTGGTGACCGTGGAAGGGCTCAGCCATGGGGACCTCGGACCGGTTCAGCAGAGCATCCTTTCCGAGGGCGCTGTCCAGTGCGGTTTCTGCACACCGGGGATCGTACTCAGCTTGACCGGCTACCTGCTCTGCGCGACCTCGCTCACCGAACGTCAAGCCATCGCGTCCGTGGCCGGAAACCTGTGCCGTTGCACTGGATACGAATCGATCCGGCGGGCTGCCCGTGCGCTCGTCTCGTCGCTCCCCGCGCTCGAAGAGAGAGGGCCGAAGCGCTTTGCCCAGCTCGCAGCTCTGGGCGCGTGGCCCCGCTCGTTCCTGAGTATTGCCGACGACCTACCGCTTGTTGCGAATCGACAACCGCCCGCTCGTCCGCCTGCCCGAGGCACGCTCGTGCTCGGCGGGGGCACGGATCTCATGGTCCAAAGGCCTTCTGCGGTGCGGGGTTCTCGAATCGTCCTCGCCAGCTCGCTCGCCCACAGCTGCGTTCAAAAGCGCGGTGACGACCTCGCCATCGGCTCTGCCTCAACGGTGGCGCAGCTCGAGCGCTCGGCCCTCCTGCTCGAGGAGGTTCCGCGGCTTTCCCACATCGTCTCACTCATCGCCTCGCCTCAAATTCGCTCCAGGGCCACGGTGGCCGGCAACCTCGTCAACGCCTCTCCCATCGGCGATCTGGCCATCCTTCTGCTCGCCCTTTGCAGCAAGGTCTGCATCGAAAGCCCCAAAGGCGTGCGCGAGGTTGATCTCGAACGGTTCTTCTTGAGCTACAAGAAGGTGGACCTTCGGCCTGGCGAGCTCATCGTGGAGGTGCTCGTGCCCCGGCGGGGTCCAAGGCGCCTTCTCTCGTTCGAGAAGGTCTGCAAACGCACACACCTGGACATCGCCAGCGTCAACTCCGCCTGCGCCGTGGAGCTCGACTCGGATCGTATCGTGAACGCGCGGCTCAGCGCCGGTGGCATAGCCCCTGTGCCCAAGCTGCTCGAGGCGACGAGCCAGGCACTCGTCGGAAGCGATCTCCACAGCATCGACATCGCAGCCTTGACCAAGACAGCCCAGGCGGAGATCTCTCCCATCGACGACGTCCGCGGCAGCGCAGTCTACAAGCGCTTGTTGCTGGGGCGTCTCCTGCTCGCCCATATCGAGTCCTTCCAGAAGCAGCAGCGCTTCAGTGGGGGACATTCATGAGCAGTGACGAACGAGAGCTTCACGTTCGGGGACTGTCCCGCTTCATCGACGACCACTGTCTGCCAGGCCAATCGCTCTACGCGGCCGTGTGTTCATCGAAGGTGCCCTGCGCAGAGCTGCGCAGCGTGGACATCGCGCCTGCGCTGGCCTTGCCGGGCGTGGTGACCGTGCTCACTGCCAAGGACATCCCTGGAGAGAATCAGATAGGCGCTATCGTGGGAGACGAGCCGCTGCTGGCGACGGATCACCTGCGCTGGATCGGCGAGCCCATCGCGCTGGTCATCGGGAGGAGCGACCAGGCGGCGAGGGCAGGGGCTGCAGCCGTGGTCGTCGATGCGCAAGAGAGGCCAGCGGTTTTCGATCCCCGCGAGGCCGCGAGGCTCGGCCAGCTCATCGTCCCGATTCGGCGCTTCGAAAAAGGCGACGTGGACGCCGCGTTCACACGCAGTGCCACCGTGGTCGCAGGTCGCGTGGAATCCGCTGGACAGGAGCATGTGTACCTCGAAACCCAAGGCGCCGTGGCCGAGGTCGATGGAAACAAGGTCCGAATCCGCTCGGCTACCCAATCGCCCACGGGCGTGCAACGAGCCGTCGCTCGGGTGCTGGGATTGCCGATGAGCGACGTGGAGGTCGACGTGCCGCGACTCGGAGGTGCTTTTGGCGGCAAGGAGGACCAGGCAACACCC
Source organism: Myxococcota bacterium (assembly GCA_025453525.1). Classification (GTDB taxonomy): domain Bacteria; phylum Myxococcota_A; class Polyangia; order JAAYKL01; family JAAYKL01; genus JALOQD01. The sequence goes on along the minus strand of JALOQD010000058.1, from coordinate 17,254 downwards.
TACGCGGCCTTGGCGGCCCTTGCGGCTCTCCGGCTGCGGCAACCGGTCAAGCTGGTGCTGTCCCGCGTGGAGGACATGCGCCTTTCGGGAAAAAGACACCCGTACTCCACCGACTATCGCCTGGGCCTCGATGAGGGGGGTCGCATCCTCGCCTTCGAGGTGACCTACTACCAAAACGGCGGCGGCGCCGCGGATCTATCGCCCGCGATTCTCGATCGCAGCCTGTACCACGCCACCGCGGCTTATCGCGTGCCCGCAGCTCGCATGACCGGGTATTCTTGTCGCACCAACCTGCCACCGTTCACCGCTTTTCGCGGTTTCGGGGCGCCCCAGGCATTCCTGGCGTTCGAGGCTGCCCTGGATCATGCGGCCCAGGCGACCGCGGTTCCCAGGCACGAGCTACAGAGGCGCAATCTCGTGGTCGAGGGCGACTGTCTTCCCTGCGGCATGGTCCTTTCCGGCGCTCGAGCGACAGAGACCTTCGACGATGCCCGCAAACGCTTCGATCTATCAAAGCGCCTCGCGCGGATCGCCAATCACAATGCCTGCCGGCCCCGACTGGTGCAGGGGCTTGCCACGATGCCGGTTTGCTTTGGCATTTCTTTCACGAACAAGATCCTCAACCAGGCCTCGTCCCTGGTGCACGTATTCACAGATGGGAGTGTGTCGGTCAGCACCGGCGCGGTGGAGATGGGTCAGGGCGTCTCCCGCAAGCTCGCGCGGATCGCCGCTTCGGTGCTCGGCGCAGACGAGGCGTTGGTGCGGGTCGAGGCCACGAGCACCACGCGCGCAGCCAACACCTCTCCCACGGCCGCCAGCACTGGGGCCGATCTCAATGGCATGGCCACCCTGCTCGCCGCCCGCTCCATTCGCGAGCGACTGGACGCTCTCTCCAAAAGCGCGTCCGATGCGCCCCTGTCCTTCTCTCAAGCCGTGACCCACGCCTATGCGAGCCGGATCAGCCTGTCTGCGCAGGCCCACTACGCCACGCCGCACCTTGGCATCGATCCCGAGACCGGCGCGCACAGGCCCTTTGCCTACCACGTATACGGAACAGCCCTCGTGGAGGTGGAGCTCGATACGATCCTCGGCACCTACCGCGTGACTTCGGTGAAAGTGGTGCACGACGTTGGCCACAGCCTGGACCCCGGAACCGACCGCGGCCAGGTAGAGGGAGCGCTTCTCCAGGGCATAGGCTGGGTGACGTGTGAGGATCTGCGCTATGTCGAAGGCAGGCTCGCCAGCGATACGCTGACGACCTACAAGGTGCCTGACATTCTCGGCGCGCCAGAGCTCGAGGTGGTGCTCAGCGAGAGCGACAACGACCGCGCTGTCATGGGCAGCAAGGCCGTGGGCGAGCCTCCGTTCATCTACGGCCTCGGCGCCTTCTTCGCCCTTCTCGACGCATTGCGGGCAGCAGGCGCCCGCTTGCCCGAAGGAGAATACGACTCACCGCTGACTCCCGAAAGAGTTCTGACGCTGCTGTGCTGCGACGGGAACAGATAACCTGCGCTCATCAGCAGCCCTTCGCACAGCACCATCACCTGCGCCACGGAGCGCAGGTCGAGGATCTCGCCTTGGGCCTGGGCGCGGCAGATTGCCTTGCGAACCTTGAGCTCCGGGCCAAAGCTCACATCGAACGGACCGCTCTTGAACCGCAACTGGTCGCCGCGCTTCACCAGGGTGGCGAGCCCCAGGTCGTCCTCCCATAGGGCGCGATAGCCCGTGGCGGTCCGACGCACCTCGACGCCGCGCGCGCCTAAAGGTCTGCGGCCGAGCCAAACCCTAGGCTTGTCGAGATAGGGCGCCCCACTCGATGGGCAAAAGGTGGCGCAGTTGCCGCAGGCGTTGCACGGCTCGCCCAGATTGGCGATCTGAAACCGTTGCGACACCTCCAACGCCCCTGCTTCGATCACGTTCACTTCACCACGAGCAGCCTCGAGCCGGACCACAGGCAACGCCCAGGATCTGGTCTCATAGATGACATTCGCCCGGTTTGGGCAAACGATCGCGCACAGTCCGCACAGAACGTCGCAAGAGAGACAGCGCCCTGCCTCTTGCGCGCCGCCGAGGGCGAGATCTCTGTGCTTTTTTGGAGAAGAGCGCGCCTTGTGCTCGAGCAGGCTCGCGACAGCGTCGGGGGAGGAGAGCTCCGTTTCCAGGCAAGAGATTCCGAGCTGCTCGAGGATGTCATTCGATGCGGCGCGCGCATCGGCGATGGCCTGGATGACCGTGGCCGGCCCATGGCGCGCATCTCCAACGGCGTAGACACCTCGAAGGTCGCACCGACAGCGCTCGTCGGTTTTCAGCCGCCCGTCGGCAAAAGCCTCGAGCCCCGTCACGGGCGAGCCGGCCTGGCCGATAGCGACAATCGCGGTCGAGACCTCCAGCACCTCTTCACTGCCGACCAGGGGAATGGGCCGAGGTCGTCCTTCGCCTTTGTCCTCGAGCACGGCGCGCATCACAACCAAGCCCCACAGCTGTCCTTGCCGGCCCTCGAACCGCACCGGCACCGCGAGCTCGCGAATCCTGATCCCCTCTTCCTCCGCGAGGCTCAGTTCCTTAGAATGTGCGGGCATGAGTTGCCTTGAACGGCGGTACACGATTTCGACCGAGCCATCGCGACCGAGGATTTTGCGAGCCGCGCGAGCCGCGTCCACCGCGCTCGAGCCGCCTCCCACCACGAGCACTTTATTGCCCAGGTGCATGGACTGGCCACGGCGCAATCCCTCGAGAAATTCCAGCCCATCCACCACTTCGCACAAGTCCTCTCCGGGCACCCTGAGACGGCGGCCCGGGCCTGCGCCGGTCGAGAGCACTACGTAGGCGAACCCCGCCTGTGCCAAACCTCCGAGGCCTCCCTTTGCGAGTGGATTCTTCTCTACGACCAAATCCACGAGAGGATGTTCGAGGACGCGCGACAAATCGAGACTGATGGCGGCTTGGGGCAACCGAAACGCCGGAATGGCCCGCGCCGGAATGCCGCCTGCCTCCTGTCCCTCTTCGAACATCCGAACCCGAACGCCCCTGCGGGACAGAAAGGCCGCGGCCGCAAGTCCCCCAGGACCCGTGCCGATGATCGCCACCTTGGCGTCGCATTCGACGACAGCAGGCGCAGGCCGCAGCTCGGCAACGGACACGAGCCGCTTGATCTCCCTAATGGCGATCGGCGCGCCGGTGTGGCCGCGTACGCAGGCAGCTTCACAAGGCGCCGGGCACACATGGCCAGTGATCGAAGGCAGAGGGTTGCGTTCGAGCGCGGCTGCAAGCGCAGCCTGCGGATCACCCTGCCAAAGCGCCCTCAAATATCGCGGCGCTTCTTGGCGCGCCGGACACGCGAGAGAGCAGGGCGCCTCATTGCAGTCGAACGGCGCAAGAGGTCGCTGTGGCTTCCTCGGCCTTTTGCTCGAGCCGCGTCCTCGAAGCGGATGGGCAGCCGCCATAGCCGCAGCCTCTTCAACGGAAACCGATCGAGCTGACTCTGCCGCGAGTGCTTCTACGCAGGAGGAAAGCTCCGCATAGCCCCCTGGGCGCAGAAGCTCGGTGCACAAGGTCAATGGACCGAGTCCGCAATTTCGGAGGAGCGCGACGTTCGAAGCATTGAGGCCACCGGCCGCGGCCATGGGAATGGACCCGAATTGTTCGCGGAGCACTGCGGCAACGCGCAGCATCAGAGGGAAGAGCGCGCGGCCCGACATGTAGGAAACGCGCTCGCTCTCATGGAGGCTACACTCGGGTCGGCGCAGCTCCAACGTGTTGGTGAGCTTGAGGCCAAATCCCAGACCGAGCCCTTGCGCCTTGTCCCGCACGGCGCGGACCACGCCCACGACCTCGTCAAACCCAGGATCGTGCTCGAAGGCTTCGTCTGGAACCTCGAGGGCTCCAAAGCCGAGCTCATCGTGAAGAATGCCGAGGACCGCCCTTTTCCCGAGCACCGTGGGGTTGAGCTTGAGCAAGAGCGGCACGCCGAAAGCCTCGAGCAAGAACGTGGCGATGTCCTCGATCTCGCGGCTCGGGCAACCGTGCATTGTGGACAACGTGAGGCTCGTCGTCGCAGGTGGAAGCTTCATCGCCTCCCCAGCCAGAGGCCATAGGCTCCGCAGTTCCTCGGCGAGCCTGTCGCGTAGTGGCTCTCTTGGCGCTAGCAGACTGCTGACAAACCCGCGCATCTTGCGGCTTCGCAGGCCCTTTAGGTCATAGCCAACCGAGGCGTTGAACGCGAAGTCCAAAGGGGCATCGAGCTTTTGTCCCAAGAGCTCGCAGCGCAAGAGGTGCACGAGCAGCTCTGCCTTGAGGTATTCTCTGAGGGTCTGCGGCAGTCGCTGCTCCTGGGACCACTCGCAGTTTAAGCCGAGGTCAGCGGCGTCGATGCAGGGCTTTTTGACCTCGATGTCGTCCCGAATCTGCGCGGTTTTGAGCTCGAGGAAGCGGCCTCCGCACAAAAAAGCAAGGGCGATGTTCTGACTGAGCTGGGTGTGGGGACCAGCCGCCGGTCCGATGCGCGTGGCGAGGCGCTGTCCGAAGAATTCGAAGCTGTCCGGTCCTCGTGGAATGGGATTGGGAAACAGGGAAGCCGGCACTCCGAACACCGTGCGTCGCGACGAGGCCTCGTCGAGGATCCAGCGGGCTAGCAAGGGCAGCGGTAACGGCGAAGGTCGATCGCTTATCCCCATGCTCCCCCGGATTTGCCGCGCCGCAGCGCCACGATCTCGGCCGCGATGGAGACCGCGATCTCGGCGGGAGTCTTGGAGCCGATGGGCAATCCTACCGGCATGGTCACTCGGTCCCGCCGCTCTTTAGAAACGCCCTCGGCTTCGAGATGGGCCATGAGCTCGCCGCGCTTGCTCTTGGAGGACATGACCCCGAGGTAGGCGAGGTCAAGCTCCACCAGTTGCCTGAGCACCACGTAGTCATCGGTGTGTGATGGCGTCATGATCACGGCAAAATCGGTCGATTCCGCAAAAAGGCGGGGACCCACGCTCTCGAAAGACCCCGGCCTCCGATCGCACGGCGCAAAGGCCGGTCTCGCCAAGCGATCCTCCCGAAAATCGTGGATCACCACGGCCATGTCGAGACGGACGAGCAGCGGCGCCAGCTCCTCTGCCACATGCCCCGCACCCAGCAAGTGCACCTTGCACCGCGCTGGAAAAGGCTCCAGAAAGACCGTCATCTGACCGCCGCAGACGCCATCGCTCCCCTCGCCGCCGAGTAAATCGAACCTCGACAAGCGCCCCGGGCCAGACTCGCGGAGCATCGCGCAACCCTGTTCGACCACGGCTCGCTCCACCACTCCTCCTCCCACGGTGCCAAAGGTTTCTTTCGGGCTGGCGATGAGCATTCGCGCCCCGGGCTCCCGCGGGGTCGAGCCGCTGGTCTCCACCACCACGGCCATGACGAAACCTTTTTTTTGCTGGCGCCAACGGGCCGCGATTTCGAAAAGACAGTCTGTCATCGTTGTCCTCGGCTTTCTAAAAATGTGTCTAGAGCGTACTGTTGACTTGCTAGAACGACTGTTACCATGGTCTGCGGCGTGCTGAGCTTTTGCGTGAGCAGCGCCGCGACCGCGAACGAGTCGGCGCAACCCGAAAAAAGCAGCTTGGCGCTGTCTTGCTGCTGTCGCTCATTGCACTGCGACTCTACTTGCGAGCAGAGGGCGGCAACGAGAGCCGTGCTCGTGGATTCCCCTTCTGGCACTGTGGCGGAGAGCGCTATCAACTCCACGGCGTCGTTTCGCACCTGCAAGTCGACGAGCCAGGGCTGGACCTCTAGGAAGCGCTCGGCGTTGATGCAGCGGTGCACGAAAGCCCCTTCGCCGGTACCGAGGCGAATGCTTTGCCCCTTCGTGTTGCACAGCGCCGCGATGGCCATCATCAACTCTTGTCCCAATGACTCACTGGCCCTGCCCAGGAGCGCTGAGGTCACTTGGCGCACCGGTGCCGGCTCCAGGGGCGCAAAGCTCGAGCAGCCCATGTCCAAGGTCCAACCCAGAAGGAGCCACATGGCAAAGAGCAGTGCGGTGCGAGGACGGGTCATAGGCTCATTGTAGCCCTTACAGCTCTAAAGGTCACATGAGATCACCCCTTGCGAATTTCACGACAAACGGTCCGAGCAATACCAGGAACACGGCGCCAAAGATCAACAAAAGCGGCAGGAGAATCAGGATACCAGCCCGAGACGCAGCTTGTTCGGCCGCCGCAGTGCGCTTGGTGCGCATGACAGCGGCTTGCACAGAAAGGAGCTCGGCGAGAGGCGTGCCTCGCCTCTCGCCTTGCGCGACAGCGGTGACGAACTGCCGCACCGACGGCGTCGGCACCCTGCGGGCCACGTCCTCAAGAGCCTCCCCGCGCGACCAACCCAGGCAGAGCTTGTAACGAAGGTGCTCGAGCTCGAACCGAAGGGGGCTGCTCGCCGCGAGCCGCCCCGCGACTTCTGTGACGGCTCGCGTGAAATCGAGACCCGCCTCCATAGATAGGGCGATGAGGTCGATGACCGAAGGTAGGCTTCGAGACACCCACAGCCGCCGCTGTCGCACCAACTCGTCCAACCGAAAAAGGGGCAACGCAAGACCGGGCAGCCCTGCGAATAGAACCCCGCCACAAACGGGCTTGCCCCAAGCGCTGCTGACCATGGCGCCGACAAAGCCGCTCAAAAGGCCAGTTTGCAAACACAAAGCCAAGAGCTCATCGCTGCTCAACCCGAGCGGCTGTCCCGCGTCTTCGAGTCGGCGTTCGAGGGTGTTTCTGAGGCGAAAAGCCCGCAGGCTCGACAGACGGTGACCGACTGCCCGCAAGCTCCACTCGACAGCGGTAAAGCCCGGTACCTCCCGGAGGGCCGCTGCCCGGCGGTGCGCGCGTTCCCCTCCACTAGGGCGCGGCAGAAGGCCCCTGGGCAAGGCCCAGTCGAGCAGTCCCTTCGTTGCCGCGGCGGTGGCAATGGCGCACAAAGCGCAGTGGAGCCAGTGCATGGGCCTATCCCTCTTTCAAAATTCGAACGAGGTGATCTTGCGGATCAGCGCCACAGCCGCGATCTCCATGACAGCCGCGAGTGCGAGCAGCACCCAGCCAATGGGATCCTGCCACAGCGGGGCGATCCATGCCGGGTTGAGCTTGTCGAGGAGAAGCAGGAGCCCCAACGGGATCCCGCCCATGACCCAGGCTTGATAACGGCCCTCGGCCGTTTTTGTGCGCACAACCCCTTCGAGCCTCGCGATCTCCCGGGTCGACGCGGCGATGCGCCGCAGCATGCCCGGCAGATCGCCGCCGGTTCTTCTGCAAAGGATAGCCGCGCACGTTGCCGCCTCGAGGCCGGGAAGGCTCAAGCGGTCGGAAAAGAGCTGTAAGGCGGTCTCGATATCCACGCCGAGACGCAACTGCGCGAGCAGTTTGTCGATTTCCCCGCGCAGCGGTTCGCCGAGAAACTCCGCCGAGGAGGCGATGGCTTCTCCCAGGTTGGGAGTCGTGGTCAAGGCGTCAGCCCACGAAACGATGAGCGCGTCTTGGGTCTCTTCCAAGGCTCGGCGGCGGCGGCCTCGAGCCCTTCGGAGGAAAAGCCAAGGCATTGCGACGAGGGCTCCCAGGATCAGGATTGCCGCATCGGGTCGATCTCCGAGGGCGAGCGCCAGCGCCGAAACGACCGCCCAGGCCAGGCCAACGAGCAGCAAGCGAGGCCTATTGGCCACGGTCGAACCTTCCGCCGCCCTGCGCACTGCCCCTTCGGCGCGTCGGAAGAGCCGCGCTACCGCTGGTGCGACTGACCACGTCAGCGAGCCCGCGGCCAGGGCGCAAAGAACGCCGCACATCAGTGGCGCTCCCCTCATGGAGTCTGCCCACCGGAAAAGGAGAGCCGCAGGCGCGCGGGCCATCGACCTGTGGGCAGAAACTCCCCGCTGCCATCGCCTTCACAAAAGCGATACAACTCGGCGAGCCGCACACCGCCACCTTCCTCGATGCTGAGCACCTCGGCGATGGAGGTCACACACCGCCGGCCGTTCTTTTGCCTCGACTGCTGCACCACCAAATGCACGGCCGCGGCGATCTGCTCGCGAATCGCGCGACACGGAAGATCGAGGCCCGCCATGAGGCACATCGTCTCGAGCCGGGAGATCGCCTCCTTGGGCGAATTGGCGTGGAGCGTGGTGAGAGAGCCTTCGTGACCCGTGTTCATCGCCGTCAGCATGTCCAGGGCCTCGCCGCCTCGACATTCGCCGACGACGATGCGGTCTGGCCGCATTCGCAAGGCGTTGCGCACGAGCTCTCGAATGGACACCTGGCCCTTTCCCTCTGCATTGGCTGGCCTTGCCTCTAGCCTGACCACATGGGGTTGGAGCAAGCGCAGCTCTGCCGCGTCCTCGATCGTGAGAATTCTCTCTGCCTTGGGGATCGACGCCGATAGGACGTTGAGCAAGGTCGTTTTGCCAGAGCCCGTTCCCCCTGAGATAACGATGTTGGCCTTGCCTCGCACCGCGGCCTGAAGCAGGTCGGCCATATCCTGCGTGAGGCTACCGAAGCGAACGAGGTCGGCCATGGCCAGGGCCTCGCCCTCGAATTTGCGCACTGTCAGACAACTGCCTCGGAGGGCCACGGGCGGAATGACGGCATGCACCCGAGAGCCGTCCCTCAGACGCGCGTCCACGAAAGGCGAGGACTCGTCCACTCGGCGGCCGCACGGCGCGAGAATCCGGTCGATGACCGTGCGCAAAGCGCTCTCGCTCGAAAACGCGGCTTCTGAGCGCAAGAGCCGCCCTTTTTTTTCGATGAAAACAGTCGCGTAATCAACGACCATGATCTCACTGACAGACGGGTCGGCGAGCAGCGGTTCAAGCGGTCCAAGCCCCAAGGCCTCGTCTGCCAAGGCCCGCACAATGGGCTCGGCCAAGGCGCCCTCGCCGAGACCTTCGGCTGCTGCCAGTCGAGCCAGGGTCGCTTCGACTCTGCTTCGAAGCTCCAGGCCTTCCGTATTCAGGGCGAGCAGGTCGATTTCCTCCACCAAGCGCTGCCTGACTCGCTCGCGCCTCGCCAGTCTGTCGCCATGGAGGGAGGGCAGACCGCGGCCCACCACGAGGATGAACGACGCTAGAGCGATCTCGGTCGGCAGCGGAATGACCGTGGAAGCCTCCAATGGAACCCCCGCCACGGTCGCTCCATTGGTCGAGAGGTTGTTCACCTCCACGCGATCGCCCTGGTGCACCAAAGTGAGATGCCTGCGCGACACATCGGGTGCGTTCAAGCGCAGCCCAGAGTCTGGGGCGCGGCCAACCGTGAGGGTCTGCCCAGGGCGCAGATAGGCATTTGCGAGCACCTCGGCGCCTTGCCGGGCTTCGAGCTCGATGCAGGGGTGAATGTTCGTCATGCCTAACCGCGCAGCACCTTTTGTGCCAAGTCGGCATCGTCCATTTTCAAAGGGTTGCGCTCTCGATTCGGCGTTGAGACCGGCGGGAAGGGGCGAAACCAGTGGCGGCTAGCTTCTGGGAGCGGCGTGCGGCCTTTGCGGCCGGCGCACGAGCGCAGCGCGGCGGGTTCTCACTTCTTCGTAGATCAGGATGGCCAGGCTCCGAGCTTTGGCCCACAGCCTCTCGAGTCGGCATAGAAGATCCAAGCGAACCCAAAGGCGTTCGGCGCGCTCCCTATGCCGCTGCGGCATGCGGGCCCACAAGGAGGCGATCCTCGGCCGAAGGAATCGCCACAGCGGGCGTGCCACGGCTGCGAGCACGACCGCGATCGGCAGCGCGTAGCGTCTCACCGCGAGCCACGCCTCCAAAACGGGCCTTGGCTTCCACTCCTCGGCCGCGGCAAGGAGCTCGGCGTCCGTCTCTCTGACAGGCGCCTCCTCCTCGACGGCTCCGTGCAGACGCACGGGCTCCCCGAGGACCAGAGACAGCTCCGTATCTCCGTCGCCGGTGCGCAGCAGGCATTCCTTGGTCACCCGGCCTTCGTAGACGATGCCTTCGTGCATCACCTGCACGACCGCTCCAGGGCGCACGCGCGGCTCGGGCTTCTGGGGCACCGCTACGGCCCTGTCCGAGGCGAGGAGGCGCAACCCCACCTCGGCGCCGGCGCCGTAAATGTCTTTGCGGCACCAAATGATTTCCGCGCACGTATCGGCGGGTGGCGCCCCTTCGGCGAGGGTGAGTTGCAGCAGGCACATGCAGCCCACGGGTAAAGGCACGTCCACCCGCGCCGCGAGCCCGGCCTCGGACAGATTGCGGGTATAGCCAAACACGCGAGGCGCTCCGGCAGTGGTTTCGATTTCCAACGGCCTTGCCACTTGGATGCGATCAAACTGTCGACGCTGCTGTTCCAGCATGGTGTGCTCCCTGGCGATCCGCCTCGTGCTTCGAGGAACCCTTCCCCTTGAACATCCTATGGCGGCAGCGGCAGGAAGAAAAAGAAAACAGCTTTTCGTCAGGGCGCGATCCCCGCTTGCTCGCGCCGTTCCAGAAGCGCCAGACGGCGGGACAGGGTGTCGAGGGCGCCACGCAAAAGCTTGCTCGCCCACGATATTGTGATTTCGAGCTCGATGGCGATTTCCGATAGGGATCTCTCTTGCCAGAAGTACGCGCGGACGATATGGGCCTGGCGCTCGGGCAGGCTCTCCACCATCTCCCTCACCTTAGCGCGGAAGTCTTGCTCGCACACCATGTCTTCGGCCGTTCCCGGATCGTCCTGCAGCAGCACTGCGGACGAACGGTCGTCGCCTGACCAGCAGGTGACATAGGCCACGGCCAGCTCTTTCAAGGTGTCGGCGAGCTCTTGGACCACCTCGACGTCCGTGGATAGAACGTGGTCCCCTGCTCTGTCCTCGACGAGCGCGCTGGCCCTTCTAAAAAAGGCGATCTTGCGATGCAACCGCCGTGGAAACCAACCGGACTTGGCCAGCCCATCGTAAATGGCGCCCCGAATCCGCTGCCGGGCAAACACGGCAAAGGCCACACCGCGGCTCTCGTCCCATCGCTCGATGGATTGGGCCAGGCCTTCGAGGGCAAAGGAGCGCAGCTCATCGCGATCGATCCCTTTGCCCAGTCGCCGCGCCTCCACCTGGAAGATGGACTCGGCCAAGGACATGTGGTCGCGCGCCAGCGCCTCTCGATCGGCCTGCTGCATGGCGAAAGGATTCTTGCACGAGGCTTCTCGATGCGCCAAGGCAATTGTCGTTCCGGGCCAAGCTCTCTATAATTGAAAGGAATCGCCCAACGGCACAGCCTCTGAAAAAGGAGCGCCCCATGAAGACGAGCCGCTTTCTCACCGCCTTGTTCTTTCTCTCCCTGTGCAGCAGCGCCGCTCCGGCCGCAGCTCAAATGGATCCTGGCGCAGACGACGAGGAGTTCCTGTCCGGGAAGAAGGCCGCATCGTCCGAAAAAGGCGGCGAGAGCTTCCACGAAGGTGGCAACGACGACAACGCGTTTCTGGCCAATAAAGAGAAGGAAGAAATCGCCGCGCCCGAGAAAGACAAAAACGCTGATCTTGCCGAGGATCCCAAGAAGGCCTACTTGGGCCTGGGCGCGCGATTCCGCTGGATCATCATTCCCCGCTGGCTCATCGAATCGTTTGGCGCGGAAGTCAAGTCCAAGCCGAACAAACATATGCTCGTGAGCAATGTGGGCGGTGGTCCAGAGTTCACCTTCCGCAAAAAGGGACTCGACATCACCGCTGCCCTGTGGTTCGCCGGCCTGGGCTGGAAGGACGGCGTATCATTCAAAGAAGAAGGGGCCACTGGCAACTCCTGGGAATACGTGGAGAACGACCTCAAGACCATCCTCATCACGGCTGACTTCATCTGGAGCACCTCGATCACCGACTGGTTCGCCATCACCTACGGCGCTGGGCTCGGCATCGGCATTCCCATCGGCGACATCACCCGCACCGAGGCCAGCTCAGCCTCGGGTGGCTATGGCGCGTGCCCCGGTCCTGGAAATGACCCACCGGGCCAGTGGTGCCAAGCTCCGAGCGACGACGAGCAGTATAATCAAATCTATGACTTGCCCACGGGCATTGTGCCTTGGATCAACATCCTGGTCGGCATGCGCTTCAAGATCCACCGCCACGCGGCCATCTACGCCGACGGCGGCTTTGGTTTGGGTTTTCTGGCCGGGTTGCGAGGGGTGTACATCTTCTAGGAGCCTGCCGCCCACTTCTCGCTTGAATTCGAATTGCCTTTTGTGTAAAAAGCCCCTTGCCATGTGCGAAAGTGGTGGAATTGGTAGACGCGCTGGTTTCAGGTACCAGTGTCCGCAAGGACATGGGGGTTCGAGTCCCCCCTTTCGCACCAAACGGAAAAGGGCTGTCCCTGCGCAGCCCTTTTTTTTGTCACCATACTTCGGGGAACGACAATATGACCGAAACCCAAAGCATTCTCCTTTCCATCTCCGAGGACATCGCCCGCCTGGAGCTCAATCGTCCGCAGGCTGGCAATGCCATGGACGTGCCGATGATCCACGCTCTGCGGGACACAGCCCATGCGATCGCGGCAGCAGCGCCTCGCGCCGTGGTGCTCTCGGCTCGCGGCCGTCAATTCTGCACAGGCGGGGATCTGCGGGCCTTCGAGGAGCTCGGGCCCAACATCTCACAGAGACTGCGGGAGCTGACCCTCGTCTACCACGAGGCCGTGACCGCGCTCACCAGCCTCCATGCCCCGCTCATCGCGGTTGTCCAGGGGCCAGCAGCTGGCGCAGGGTTGTCTCTCATCTGCATGTGCGACTTCGCCTTTGCCGTTCCGAGGGCCGTGTTCAGCGCTGCCTATACTCGGGTGGGCCTGTCCCCAGACGGCGGGCTCAGCTATCATCTTCCGCGCATCGTCGGCCTGCGACGCGCCCTCGACCTCGTGATCTCGAATCGCTTTTTTTCCGCCCAGGAAGCGTGCGCCATGGGCATCCTCAACGATGTGGTGGAAGACGACAAGCTCGAGGGGCACTGCCTCGCTCTCGCCCACAAGCTGAGGGATGGAGCCCCTGAGGCCCTCTGGAGAAGCAGGCGCTTGCTCCGAGACAGCTTCGAGTCGACCCTCGCCGAGCAACTCGAAAAAGAAAGCCTGGCCTTCGCAGCGTCTGCTGGAACCGATGATGCCGCAGAAGGTCGGGCGGCGTTTCTCGAAAAGCGCGCGCCGGTTTTCAAGCGCTCCTAACGGTTTCGGTCAAAGGAGGCTAGTCTCATGAAAAGGCGCCCCGCAAGTCTGTGCATCCTCGGTTTCCTGGCCGCTGGCTGCGGCGCTCACGGCTGCAGCAACTCCCCGGACAATTCGGCCGAATCGACAGACACGATCACGAATTCAGTGCCCCACGACGATACGGCCTCGGACACCCATTCTGACACCGTTTTGCCAGAGTCGTGCCAGGCCGCCTCTGCCGCTTGCGGCGTCATTCGACTGCTGGGCGGAACCTGGACCGACTGCGGCAAATGCCCACCACCCTCGACCTGTGGCGCCCTCGAGCCCAACCAGTGCGGCTGCGACCCCGTCACCTGCGCCTTTGCAGGCGCCGATTGCGGTGCCATCGACGATGGCTGCGGACACACCCTCGAATGCGGCACCTGCTCGGGGCTCGCCACCTGCGGCGGCGCACTTATGCCCAACGTCTGCGCTGCTCCGGTGTGCAACGATTATTGCTGGTGCAGCATCACCCCCTATCCCCAGGCCAACGACCTATCGCTCGTCTACTACGACGGCAGGGACGAAAGCCTGTGGGTGGGCGGCGCCGATAGTCAGCTCCTGGTGCGGCGCTCCGGCGTGTGGAGCATCGCTTCCACGTACACGAGGCAGCCATCGCAGCTCCATGCCATGGCCCTCTTCGGGCCAGAGGAGGGATGGGTCGTCGGGGAGAACGGCGCGGTCCTCAAGAACGAAGGGACGCGGTTTCACTGCTCGTATCTCGACAGCAAAGGCAAGACGAAATACTGGTCTCCGGTGACCTACGATCTGTTTGACCTGTGGGCTGCCTCGGCAGAGAGCCTCTGGGTCGCTGGCGCAAAGGGCGTGCTCCACTGGGATGGACAGAGCTGGACCGAGGCACGCCCCTCGGCCGGCGTTTTGTATACCGTGGCCGGCATGGATGAAAACGACCTGTGGTTTGGAGGCACGAGAGACAACGCACCCTTCCTGTTCCGCAAGCACGGAAACGTGTTCTCCTCGGCCGATCTGGGCCTACCCCAGCTGCGAGGCATTATTTCTGACTTGGTCTTGAGTAGCGCAGGCACCCTCTTGGCCGCGGGCATTGAGACCGACGCCAGCGGCGCCGAGATTGGGGGATTCTTATTGCGAAAGACCGGCGAGGACAAATGGGAGCGCCTCGATGCCGGCAACCTCCATGCCGGCTTGCGCTCTTGCGCGTTCGACGACGCTGGTGTGCTCCTGTGTGCTGGCGAACGAGGATCCCTTGCGATCTATGACGGCGCCGCGGTTCTTCCCGCGCCCGCCCTCCTAGGCAGAAAGGCCCTGCGCGCCGTTGCACTCTCAGCCTCAAGCCTCGTGGTCGTCGGACAAACCGGGTTCATCGCGCAAACCGCCCATGGCTTCCTGTTTCCCAACCTCGCCACCTCCCCGGTCGCCTCTGGACAGCCCGAGGCGGTATCCATGGCGCTGAGCCAGGACGCGCAGGTCTTCGGGGGCAACGGCTTTGCCTTGCTCTTTCGAGGCACTTCGTTCGGATACGCGCCGGTGAATGCGTCGATCACCGGTTTGGTGGGCTTTGGTCCACGCCAGGTGTTCGCCGCTGGCAATAGCGGTTCCGATGCGGTGATTCTGCACTATGACGGCGCCAGCTGGACCGAAGTGGCGCGAGCCGAAGGCGAGGTCGCGAGCAGCATCGAGGGCACGAGCACCACCGACGTTCGAGCCAGGCTTTCTTCGGAGAATCGCATCCTGCATTTCAACGGAAAAACAGCCTCGATCCTGGAAGAGGACGACTTGCCCGCCGTTCCCGCAAAGGCCCAGACAAGGGCTCCTTGGACCATCACCGACCAGGGCTTCCAAAGGAACGCAGAGAGCGGAACCGAGCTTTTGCGCACCTGGCCCGTGGACGGGCTCCAAGAGAGGCCCCATCGGACCGCCGGCGCCAAGGGCCAGATGTGGAGCGTGGGCAAAGACGGCGCCATTTGGTTTGACGGCGAAAACTGGAAGCGGGTCGCGGCCAATGTCGAAATGACCGACGTCGCAGTAGACAGCGACGGGGTCGTTTGGATCACCGGCGATGCCAATGACCAAGGCGGCCCTCTGTGGCACCTCGATGGCGAGCTGCTCGCAGACGCTGGATTCGAGGCCGAGTCGGTTCTCCACGCCATTTCCATCGCGCCCGATGGCAACGCCTTCGTCGCAGGAGAGGGCATCCACCACCTCGAGGCGCAGCAGTGGGTCGAGGTGTTGAAGGGCAATGGAACGCCGATCCTCGACATCGCGGCTTTGAGCGACACAGATATTTGGGCCGCTCGAGGCTTCGATGTCCTGCACCTCGAAGAGGGAGAGTGGGTGACCCGGCCGACGACGGACATTCAGACCATCCCGCCCCTGTTTGGCGAACCCCGCGTCGTCGTGCACACCATCTTCGCCCTTTCCCCGGAGGAGGTGCTCATCGCCGGCGAAAACCCCGACAAGAGCTGCTTCGTGATGATCGGCTACCAAAGCGGCGCGTTTTCCAGCCGTCCCATGTGCAGCACGGACGGCGAGGCCGCGATCAGCGACCTCTGGGCCTTGTCCGCCGATGATGCCTTCGTAACGATCAGCCAGGTGGGCGAGGTGTACCATTACGTTCACGCCCTGGGTCTCTTCGACTACGTGGACGCGGTGACCAGCGGCTCTCTCGGCGCTCTGTGGGGAAATGCGCAAGGCTACAAGTGGGCACTGGGCGCCCGGGGCGTCATCATGCGAGGCGTCCCGTTGAGCGATCCCAACTGCCAGTAACGCTGGACCGAGACTCCTTGACGATAAGGTGAGATGCAGATGATTCACAAGGCAGTCGAGCATCCATAGGCAAACGCAGCAGCGCAGCGCAGGACTACCTCTTTTTGAGGATGTGGAACTCCACTCGGCGGTTGGCAGCGCGGCCTTCCCGGGTCTTGTTGGTCTCAATGGGCTTTGACTCTCCATAGCCCTTGGCCCGCAGCCTCCCGGGCTCGACGTTCTTGTTGACGAGGTAGGTCTTGACCGAATCCACGCGCCGCTGGGACAAGCCCAAATTGTAGCGACTCCGACCCTTGCTGTCCGTATGCCCCTCGATGCGAATCTTCATCTTGGGGTTTTTCCGAAGCACCGTGGCGATGACATTCAAGGTTCGATGGGACCCTCCGGTGAGCTCGTCGGAGTCGTACTTGAAGTGAATCTTCTGGGTGATTTTGATTTCGGCCTTTTCGAGTCTCGCCAGCTCCTCGCCCTTGTCAGGACACCCGTCTTCATCTTCAAAATCGTTGAGAACCTCTTTTTCTGTGGGACATCGGTCGTCGACATCGGGAATGCCGTCCTGGTCGTTGTCCTCATCTGGACAGCCGTCTTTGTCCTGGAACCCGTCAAAATCTTCGGCTTCGTCCGGGCAGGCATCCTTCTTATCGAGAATGCCGTCGCCGTCGTTGTCCGGATCCGGGCACCCGTCATCGTCCTGGAAGCCATCGTGGTCTTCCTCTTCTTCGGGGCACTCGTCTTTGTCGTTGGGAATGCCGTCGTGGTCGTGGTCCGGATCTGGGCAGCCGTCCGCGTCCTCGAATCCGTCTTTGTCTTCGGGATCATCGGGGCAACGATCTTTGGTGTCGGGGATTCCGTCTTTGTCGTTGTCCGGGTCAGGACAACCGTCCGAGTCCTCGAAACCATCTTTGTCTTCCGGTTCATCCGGGCACTCGTCTTCTGAGTCGAGCACTCCGTCGTCGTCTTTGTCCGGTCCGAGGGCCGGAGACCAGGCCACCCCGCCGAACGCCCGCACGAACGGCGTACCGACCCCACCCAAGATCCCCGCTCCTGCTCCGAACAAGATCGCAAGCTGGGGAATGGGCTTGAACTTCGCCGCCAGGTCGACCTCGAGGGGAGAGGAGGTGACATCCGGTGTGAAGCCGTTCGATCCGAACAGCTCTACCAGGCCGGACCATTTTTCCGTGAAGGTGATCTCCGTTGCCGCGCCATAGGTGATGCGCGGACCGATTTCGGCGTAGTAGAATTGCTGCTCTTTGCGCCAGAGATAGCCGCCATTGAAACCCACGCGAAAGCGACCCACGACAAAGTCGAACGCGAGCTTGGGGTGCACCGTGAACGATTTATGCCCCATGAACGAGTCTGGAATGGCCGCGTT
>JALOQD010000339.1 GCA_025453525.1 Myxococcota bacterium | reverse complement strand
CGACGAGTCATGCTTGTCGGCATGTCGAGGAGGAGCAACACAGCCATCGGCGGGGAGGACCGGCGAATTAAGGAAGGAAATTGCGGTTTGCGGTACTAGGCGCAGGACGATGAGGGTTTTAGGCAAGGCCTTCGACGCGACGGGCAGGGGCTTCCTCCGGCACCACCTTTACCGGACCGCCGACCACGGGCAGGGGACGGGTCTTGCGCAGCATCCCCGAGAGATCACACTCCTTGGCCACACCGAACAGGCAAAGATCACAGACAGGCTCGCCGTCAAAAGAGGCGAGGGCCAAAAACTGTCTGCAGCGGGCACAATACACTCCTGAAATGGGAGCGACCTTTTTTGCGTTATCTGCCCCGGAACACATGGGGTCCCCTTTCGCTTTTTACCTCGAACCTAGGCCTAAATCATAACCACAGCAGGGGTCAGTGGTAGCGGATTTTTTTAAGTATTTTAGAATATCGCGGAAACGCTCAGGAAAGAAGATTCTTGCCGTACTCGAATCCCATGTTGAAGGCCTTCATGTTGAAGGCCTCGGTGCCAGGGGGAACCGAGTCGGCGACGGCCTTGATGATGGCCTCCACTTGTACAACGGAGGAGACAGCGGCGATGAAACCCACGACCACCATATTGAACGCGATGCGGCGGCCGAGCTGTTCCTCGGCGATCCGGGTGCCCGGGATACCGAACTTCTTGGCTCCCTTGGGCAAGCGCTCGTCCACGGTCACGAGGTCGCTCTCGTAGACCAGCGTGGCGCCCTCTTTCATCTCATGAATGAATTTCTCGTACGCGCCCTGGGAAAGAGCCACGAAGAGATCGGTATGGCGCAGATAGGGGAAGGCGATGGGCTCGTCCGCCACCATGACCTGCGCAGAGCACTCGCTGCCGCGCGCCTCTGGGCCGAACGACTGAACGAGGGTGGCGTAACGGTCCTCGAAAATCGCCGCTGCCTTGCCGACGATCATGCCGGCCATGATCACGCCCTGTCCGCCGAGCCCGCAGATTCGAATCTCGTGCATGCTCATTTGATTCCCTCGAATGGCACGAAGGAGTCGCCGAGAACTTCCTTCATCCTTGCGTTGTAGTTGTCCATGAAGGTCGGCCGCTGGCGGTCGACGAACTCACCCACGATCATGTCCGACTGAAAGCCCAAGCCCACTTCCGAGGTGCTCGCGCCGTTCTTGATGGTGGAGTGATCCTTGAAGAACTGGACCATGGCCACGCCGTCGCCGAGCTTGTTGCGCCGCTGATAGAGCGTCGGGCACGGTGCGAGGACCTCGAGGAAGCTGAAGCCCTTGGTCGACAGGGCCTTGGTCATGGCGCGCGTGAGCTGCCGCACATGGTAGATCGTCCAACGGGCCACGTACACAGCGCCACAGGCCTCGGCCAGATTCGGTAGGTTGAAGCTGTCCTCGAAGTTGCCGTAGGGAGAGGTGGAGGCCTTGGCCGTGAGCGGCGTGGTCGGAGTGACTTGGCCTCCGGTCATGCCGTAGGTGAAGTTGTTGATGCAGATCACGGTCATGTCGATATTGCGCCGCGCCGCGTGGATGAAGTGGTTGCCGCCGATGGCAAACAGGTCGCCGTCACCGGAATAGACCACCACCTTGGCAGAGGGACGCGACAAAGACAGGCCCGTGGCAAAGGCGATGGCTCGGCCGTGGGTGGTGTGGAAGGAGTCCACGTTGACATAACCGGCCACGCGCCCCGAGCACCCGATGCCAGAGACGACGTGGAGCTTGTCGTAGGGGATATCCGCTTGCTCGATGGCACGGGCAAAGCAGTTCACCGACGTTCCGATGCCGCAGCCCGGGCACCAGATATGGGGCATGCGCTCGGTGCGCAGGAGCTTCTCGACTGGGTTGCGGGGGGCATCGCTCATGACACCACCTCCTTGATCTTTGCGATGAAGGCCTCTGGCGGAATGATCGCGCCGCCGGCATTGCCGAGCAGGTGCACCGGCACCTTGTCGCGAGCCGCGCGTTCCACTTCGTGAACCATCTGACCGAGGTTCATTTCCGCCACGATGATCGCCTTGGAATTGTCGACGATATCTCGAATGAGCTTGTCGTTGAAGGGCCACAGGGTCACGAGGCGGACGTTGCCGACCTTGATCCCCTGCCCGCGAGCCGTCTCCACGGCATAAGCCGCGACGCGGGCGGTCATGCCGTAGGAAATCACGGTGACGTCCGAGCCTTCCACCTGGGATGCATCGTAAATGGAGATCTCGTCCACATGATGCAGAATTTTGTTGCACAGACGGCGAACCAACACATCCTGCGTCTCGGCGTTCATGGCCGGATACCCGCGCTCGTCGTGGGTCAGTCCCGTGATGTGCACATTGTGGCCGAGCCCTGCTCGAGTCATCTCCGGAACGTCGCCGTCGTAGATGCGGTACGGCAGATACTCTCCTGGTTTTCGGGTGGTCATCTTGCGTTCGACGAGCTCGATTTGGTCCGCAGGCGGGATCTTCACCTTGCCCAACATGTGCCCCACGCATTCGTCCATCAGGAAGAACACCGGCGCGCGGTATTTTTCAGAGTAGTCGAAGGCGGTGATGATCCGGTTGAAACACTCCTGGGGAGAGTTCGGCGCCAGAGCGATGACCTCGTAGTCACCGTGGGAGCCCCAGCGGGCTTGCATGACGTCTTGTTGGGCCGGCAAGGTGGGCAGGCCAGTGGACGGTCCACCTCGCTGCACATTGACGAACACGCAAGGGGTCTCGGTCATGGCCGCCAGGCCCACATGCTCCATCTGCAGGGAGATCCCCGGGCCAGAGCTGACGCTCATGGATTTCTGTCCGCCCCAAATGGCGCCCTGAAACGCGATGGACGAGGCGATTTCGTCCTCCATCTGGATGAACAGGCCACCGATTTTGGGAAACCGCTTGGCGAGATGCTCCACGATCTCCGTGGACGGCGTGATGGGATAGCCCGAGACAAAGCGACAGCCCGCGGCAATGGCGCCTTCTGCACAGGCCTCGTTCCCATCGATGAAATGAATGCCGGTGTCAACGGCTTTGGGATCTGCCTTCATGGCTCACCATCCGTCTTTTTCCTGTTCGTGCGCACCCCGAAGATGGCGAAATCCGGACAATACAGACCGCACATATCGCAGCCGTTGCACTTGTCCGGATGGACGAGCTCGGGCAGGTGGTAGCCCTTGCGGTTGATCCTGCCGCCCATGGCCAGAGCGCCTGTGGGACAGAACACGACGCAGTAGGAGCAGCCCTTGCACCGCTCATCTGTCATGTGCACGGTGCCCTTGGCGCCAGGTGAGCCTTCACTCGGCGCTATGCCCTTTGCTTGTTGAGAGTCCATTGTTTTAGGAGCCTCCTTTTGCCGGAGCGCAGCGGGGCGAATCAGGCCCTCACCGGCCCGGTATGTCGAAGCCCTTTTTATTCTAGCCGAAACAAAGGTCAAAGGATTTTCGCGCTTGGGTCACGAGGATTGCCAAAACGGTAGGCAAGGCGAGCCATGAGCAACAGCCGTCCACCATACGACGTCGCGCCAGTGAGAAACCACTCATAGCCGAAGCTGAGCCCGGTCGTGACATGGGTCGTGATGTCGAAATCGACGCCCAGCCCCACGCGCGCGCCGAGGTCGTAGCCAATTTGGGTGGCCGTGAGCCGCTCGGGCCTTCCGTCCTCTGGTGCGAGCACCACAGTCGAGACTCGGTCGACGCGCAGACCCACGAGCCACGCGCCCAGGTAAGGAACGATGCGATAGACATCGATGTAATAGCCAACCCCCAAGGCCAGGGAAGAGAGGAAGAAGGGATCGACGGTCGGCCCCTGCTGCTGCGTGGCCTGCGCGCCCTCGGAAGGCGCCGTGGCCTCCTGCTGCGGCACAAGAGGGTAGATCTGGTAAGACTGGTGAACGTCGAAACGCGCCTCGAGGCCGAGGAACCAGGCGTCGTCGAGCTCATAACGCAGTCCCAGTCCAAAGGATGCGCCATGGACCTTGCTCGGCAGGTTGCCGGTGGGGATCGAGGTCGCCACGTAGCCCACGTCCAGCCCCAGATCGAGCCGCTGGCCTCTGTCCGCCGCATCTGCGGCAAAAGGAGCCAGGCACATGTGAATGACGATCGCGCTGAGGAGCAGCAATTCCCCAGAGGCCTGGCGACGGCGCTTAAAGAAATCGAACATCGTACGCCCTATACCACGGCTCGAAGCCGGAGCAGAAATCCGCTGATTCAACCAGCTCTCTCGGGGCACAGGGCAGCTGTCAGCCGCAACCGCCCTTGACTTTGGTCTTCCTGACGATTCGATGATTTAAAGATTCCCGACGCGAAAACCGCGCAGCACCTTCCATGCCGCGGTCGCATCTGAAGTCGCGTTCGGCAAACAGCCCAATGGCGGGCTGCTCGACGAGTTGGTCTTCGGTGTAGGTGTGTGGGCTCATGCGCCCTCCGCTTCGGTGTCACCCGCCAGCGCCCGCTCGATGGCCTCGATGCTGGGCAGGCTGGATTGCAGGTCGGCGGGAAGCGCGCGGGTCAGCTCAAAGGTCGAGACGCCGATGGGTTTGTCCATGCCGCGCAGCGCATATTCGGCCAGGACCCGGTTGGGCAACTGGCACAGGATCAGGCCAATAGTCGGGGCATCGCTGGCATGCCGCAGGCGGTCGTCGACCACATTGCAATAGAAATTCATCTTGCCCGCATACTCGGGCTTGAAAGCGCCACGCTTGAGATCGATCACCACAAAGCAGCGCAGCTTCAGGTGGTAGAATAGCAGATCGATGTAAAAATCATCCCCACCCAGGTCCAGGTGATATTGGCGCCCGACAAAGGCAAAGCCCTGACCCAGCTCCAGCAGGAACTTCTCCAGCTCGGCCACCAGCCCCGTTTCCAGTTCCCGCTCATGGAAACCCTCCGCCAGGGTCAGGAAGTCAAAAATGTAGGGGTCTTTCAGGGTCTGCTGCGCCATATCGGATTCTGGCGGCGGCAGGCGCGCAGCAAAGTTGTTGGTCGCTCGCCCCTGACGATGGTGGGCAGCCGACTCGATTTGCATGACCAGAACGTTCCGACTCCAGCCGAATTGCACAGCAGCCAGCATGTACCACTGCCGGGTGGCAGGCTCCTTGACCTTGGCCATCAACTCGGCGTGATGCCCCCAGGGTAGGGAAAGCAGCAGCTCCGGCGGAAAAAGTGCCACAGGCTGTGGCACTTTTTCCATGGCTTCAGTTTGTGCCACAGGCTGCGGCACTTGTCCCAGATGCGGGTAGGTGCGATAGAACGCCAGCATCCGCTTGATGTTGCGCTCGGAAAAGCCTTTTTCTTCCGGCAGTTCGTTGTGCAGGTCGCGGGCGAGGCAGGGAATCACCCCCGCGCCCCAGCCTTCCTGCTTCTGTCGCTCGGCGATGAGGGCGCCAATCTCCCAGTACAGGCGAATCAGCTCCCCGTTCACGGCCATCACCGCGCGGGTCTGCGCCTGGCGCACGCGCTGCCGGATGTCGGTCAACAAGGCGGCGTAGTCCGGGGGAAGCGGGACGATCTCAGGCATGGTCGATGGCCTCCACTTCAATTTGCCCGGAGAGCAGGCGCGCCAGCGTCAGGTCGCGGGTGCGCCCCGCGCCGAAGGTCTCCTCCAGCGCCGATACCGTCTGCCAGCCGGGTTCGTCGAACAGCCCGACTGCGGGCTGTTCGAGGAGTTGGTTTTCGGTGAGGGAGTGGGTCATGGCTAGTCTCCGATACACTCATTTTGGATCATGTCTTTAAGGTTGGGCCTCTTCAGACAACTTCTGCTGCAACTCCGTCACGAAGATGGACGGGCCCTTCTTGTGGTGGCGTCCGTATTTGTCTTCGGTGAATCCTGAAAAGGTTATGTGGATCTGTTGCTTCGCTCGCGTCAAGCCGACGTAGAAAAGGCGGCGAGCTTCACTGATGGCCTCTGGGCTCGATGCGTCCCACCTGGGAAT
>JALOQD010000057.1 GCA_025453525.1 Myxococcota bacterium | reverse complement strand
CCAGCCGCTGGCCGGGTTTGAGCGCGATGGGGAAACGAAGCTCCTGTCCGTTATTGCCGAGCGTCCAACTTTCGGGCGGCACTGAAATGTCGTTCAGAGAGAGACTCGTAACTTCGGCAAGCCCAGTGCCGCGCAACACGAACTGCGTGACGCGATCGGCAATGACGCGCCTGGGCGACAGATCGCGCAAGGACACTTCGGATTCGCTCAGCCAAGGCATGGCCAAGGCAAATCCCAAATCGTGTTGGATCTCACCTCCGACGATGGAGGTCAGCGGCTCGGCAGCCAGGGACACCTCGTACACTCGACCCGCGGCCCAGCCACTGCCCGCGACTTCGAACGCGAGCGCCGCGCCATCGAGATGCGTCTGCCCTGAAATCGTAAGACCGTTGTCGTCTCGAAGCGCGAGCGTGGCATTCTGCCAGGTCTCGAGATCCCCTTGGACCGACACCATGAGGGGCTGGCGGCTCTGGCTGATCCGCGACCCCGGCTCGATGTTCGTCAGGTTGAGCAACGGGATATCCGCGCTGCCCATCTTCTGGCTTTCGGACCAATCGAGTCGGTCGCCTGTCCACTCAATTTGACTGATGGGCGAAACATTTCCTGCGTGGACATCCGCGATCTTCACCCAGTCGAGCTCGCCATCCTCGTTGTCGTCAGGAGCCATGTCGTATAAGGCGAACCACGAGGGCTGGCCCGGGGGCGTGGCAGCCACAGCGAGCAGCTCGCCGTTCATCTTCGCGGCACTGACTCCGTTTACAACCGCAAGGCCCAGGGGCTCGATCCGACCTCGCGCTTCAAGAGCGCCGCTCAAGAGAACCTGTAGCTGGTCCTGGCCGATGAGCGCGATGCGTTGCGGCGAGACCGTGATCTGCTTGGCTGTGACGAGGGCGTGTAAAAAGACCTCCTGACCGTTTTCGTCCCGCAGCAATGGGCTGGTCCAGTTTTCGAGTTTGCGAATGTCGAGGGTGCGTTCGCGCAGCAGATAGAGATATTGGTCGTCCGTCGCCACATCGACGATAGCGTCTGCCGAAGCATCGGCGAGCTCTTCCCACGCCTGGGTTCGCACGTCGGCCCGGAAAAGTCGCCCCTTGCCAAAGAGATAGGCCGTGGAGCCGCCGAGCCAAAGCCTCGTTGCATTGATATTTTTTGGCGTAGCAAAGGTTCCGACCAGCCGCGGAGCATAAACATTGGAGATGTCATAAGCGGTGAAACTGTCGTCGTTAAACCAGAATGCGGCAAAACGGTCGGACAAGGCGACACGGGAAGGCGTCCGATAGAAGGCCATGGTTGCTAGCTGCACTGCCGCACCGCCTGCCTTCGAGAAGAACAGCCTCGCATTTTGCTGCGCTGATCCAACCGTAACCAGAAGCTCGCCGCTGCGAGCCATAAGGGACCCCGTAGACAGTGCGCCCGGTCCCATGCCAAACCCGACCACCAGCTCGTCCGTGGTCGATACAGACTGGTCAACCGCATTGAAGGCTGCCACAGAAAGCTTGCCGACAGTGCGATTTGGTATCTGAAATACGAGAGTACGAGCGTCGATGGGCCGCAGGCCCTGCGCCGGCACGCCGTTCACGAGGACTCTCGTACTGGCTGTGAGCCCTTCGCCTCGCAGACCGGCGAGCTCGCCGCCATTGAACAGAAACGAGTCGTCCGCGGTGCGCAGTTGCCCGGTCTCGGGGAAATACTGGCCTGCCTCGAGAATCCGAGCGTCGGCGATGTAGTTATAGGCTGCAGGGACGAAGTCCTCGAGCCCACCGCTAGAGACCGAGATGCCCACGAGCAGGTTCTGGGCGGGCGCGCTCGACAAGGCAGGCGCCTTGACCCGCAACTCGTAGGGCGACGGACAGTCGATGTCCTCCCGCGGCACGACCTCCGCTCCGAACCGCACCTCGCTTGAGACCTCAAAACCGTCGCCGAGGATTCTCACTTCATTGCCACCGCGCCAACCGCCGGAGGTCGGTGCAATCGAATCGATCTTCGGAGGCAACGCATCGACGGCCACGAACCGGAAGCGATAGTCGGCTCCCAGCCTCGCGCCATGGATGTCAGAGATACTGCCCGAGAGCTTCACGCTGTACTCGCGGCCACCGGCGAACTTGGCCATGGGCCTGAAGAAGAGCCGCGTACCCATGTGGTTGTTCGTCGAGGCCACCGTGCCTGGCACGAGAAGCCCACCGAGACTCACCGTGAAAAGCGACGAGCCATATCTCGAAACAAGATCCGGATCCAGCACCCGGTTGAATTGCACCTCGATGGCGCGGCTCGAAGGATGTTTCCCCTGAGGCAGCGGCGCCTGTTCCACAATGGTCAGGTCATCGTATTTAAGTGTGTTCAGCGCACCGCCGAGCTTCAGGTCCAAATGGATCGAAAGATCGATGGGATTTTCAAGATCGACACGCTGCTCATTCTCAAGTCTCGCATTGAGGAACGCCGAGCCCGCGTAAAGAGCGCCCTTACCAAACGCGATGGAGTCAATGGAGCCCTGCACCGCGAAGTAGTTCTCGAGCTGCGGGGCATTGGTAAAGTCGCCATTGAGCCAACCCGAGATGTCGTAGATCTGCAAATCTCCTTGCCCTGCGGCCACGTAGAGCGTCTGGCCCAGGATGAGCATCTGCGAGGCATAGAGCCGACTGATGCGCTGGAGATGCGCGAGGTTGAAGCTAGAGGCCGCCTCGCTCTGGCCGCCATCTCGCAGTTGATAAGCCATCACGCTCGCCGAGCTGCCAGTAGAGACGAGCATCAGCTTGTCTCGCACCACCACTGCCTCGGGCCGCAGCGCCTGCCCTGCCAAGCCTACGACGTTCACGGAATTGACGACCTCGAAGGCAC
Source organism: Myxococcota bacterium (assembly GCA_025453525.1). Taxonomy (GTDB): domain Bacteria; phylum Myxococcota_A; class Polyangia; order JAAYKL01; family JAAYKL01; genus JALOQD01. Next base: position 16,753 of record JALOQD010000057.1, on the reverse strand, counting down.
CGCCAGCGAGATCCACGCCCACCACGCGCCCAGCGTCAGGCACCGCGACCCACAACATCGACCCACTCAAGGTGAGGCCGCCTGGCGCGCCGCCGAGCCTGGCCGAAGGAATCCGCGCGGTCTCTTCCAACAGACCCTCGCTGGTCATGCGCAGCACTCGCAGAGAAGACCTCGTCGATACGAACACAATGTTCTTGGCAGCAACGATTGCGCTCGCCATGTCGGGCTTCGAGTTGCTGTCAAGCAGCGTGAGGTCCTGCACGAGCAACGGATCGGCTGGTAAGGTGACGTCGAGCAAGAACAGGCGGTTTCCACCCACGAGGAACAGGTCATCATCGTTCAAAACGATGCTCGTAAACCCAGAGGGCGGCAGCGGTACCTCCAAGTGGTAGGGAAGGGTCTGCTTGCCCAGCACGTCGAGCACGAGCTCGGGATGGACCGGATCCGAGATGTCCGATACCACGAGCTGGCCCTTGGTCGCTTTAAGGGACCTCACGAGCTGCCCGTTGCGGTCGATCGCGTCGTAGCCTCCGCCCGTTATGGCGTAGAGGATCTGATCCTTGATCGCGATGCCCGTCACAGGGTTCGAGTCGTGCTGGTCGGTAGAGAGATTCACCGAACCTGTCTCGCGGTTGGCGTAGAAGTAGCCATTGGAAAGAGTCGCGACCTCGCCGGGGAACAGCGTGTTCTCCACCGACACGTCCACGAGCCCCATGCTTCCGGACGGCGCTCGAACCTGCAGGTGTTGAGCGCTGCGCAGCACGAGGCCACCAGCCACCCGGCTTCCAAATCGCACCACGACATTGTAGCTGAATCCCGCCCCATAGAGGTTTACGACATTGCCGCCTTGAGGCGGACCCATTCCAGGATCCACGGCTTGCAACACCACGGCCGGCTGTATCACCACAGCGCCGTAAAGAGTGTCCTCGATCTGTCCGCGGACCACGCTCACGGACAAGCTGGCATTGGGCACCGAGGTGGCGATCCGCGGCATGGTGAACCAGATCTCGCTGTCGCTCACAGACGCGACTTTTTCTGGAGGCACCATCACATCGCCAACGTACACAGTGATGTCGCTGGCGAAGACGCCAAATCCGCTGCCTCGTATGAGACCGGTCTCGCTGCCGTCGGCGTGGAAGAACCGCTTGCCCGAAGCGCTGCCTGTATAGCGGGACACCTGATCGATGCGAGGCCGAAGCCCCTCTACGACTTGGTACTGACCCTCGACCGCCTGGAGCAGCGATTGACCGGCGAGATCCACGAGTCCCTTGCCGATGCGCAGGCGCAGGTCTCCCCTGAAGGTCGTGTCTGGGGAGAGTTGCACCGCGATGATACCGCCCTCAAGCGTATTGAGGGGCCGCAGCGCATAGTCCTCGGCGCCAAGGGAATTGCCGTTCGAATCGGTGAGCTCCATCGCGTCGTACACCAAAACCTCGTCGGTGTTGAACAGTCCGCTCAGCTCCACGCGTATCGTGTCGCCTGGCACGAGCGTCGCGCCAAATCCAGGTTCGATGCCAGCGACAGCCAGGCCCATGGTGGGCATCTGGACGAGCTTGCCGCCGTCGAACATGAAGACCACGCCGCCCATGCCCACGAGATCCAAGGGTCGGAAGTCTTTGCCGCTCTTCCAATACACGGTCTTGGACGCGTCCTGCGTCAGGACAAAGTAGGTCGCGCCATTGGAAACGACGACCTGACCGTGCTGCACCACCAGGGAGGCTTCGGACCAGCGGTTCGGCGCGGTCCCGCGCTCGATGGCCTGCACCGTGTGTTCGAGGGCGCCGCCGAAACCGCGAATCACTGCCAGATGCAAAGTCCCAGCGCGCAGGAGCAGCACGTACAACTCGTCGCCCAGCCACTCTACGTCTACTGGAAGTCCGGCGAGCTCGCCGGAGAGAACAATTGTGCCAAATCCCAGGGGCGGCGGGCCGCTGGGATCTCGCTGATCGAAGAACCGAATCATGCCGTCCGTGCCGCTGCCGAGCAGGGACATGGCCAGCACGCCGCGGTCCTCTTTGAGCGCCACATCGCTCGCCACATCGCCCGTGGCCGGGAGGTTGTACAAAATGAACGGTTTCACGGGATCGTGCACGTCCACGACCACCAGGCCGTCGCTGCCAGCGGCGAGAAAGGCCAGGCCGTCCTTGACCACAACGCCAGTGACCGGTTGCTCAGTGGGGATCTGCGACAGGCGAATGGGCCGCTCCCAAATGGAGAGATCGTAAATCTCCAGCCCGCTCTTCATCAGGAACGGGTTTGGCCCACCCGTCACTCCCCCCAGGGACTCGACGCCCACGTACAGCAGCTCGCCGTCCAGGGCCACCGCGCCGGCGTCCATGGGCGGGTAGTTGGGCAGATCGATGCTGCGGCCATCGTTCATGTTGTAGGAGATGGCCCCCACCCTCACTTCATCGTCGCCTATTTCGAGAAACACGTCGTAGATGTCCGGTGTCGGTACGCCAGGCAGACGGAACCGCAACTTCTGGAGCGTAACAACATCTTCCAGCAGGTTGTGGGTGAACACGCCAGGCGACAGCTCGAGAGTTCTGATCTCCACGACATCCTTGCCCCGAGACGAACGCATCACGACCTTGGTGCCAGGCAGGATCACCGGCAACGTGGCGGTCACCTCCACTCGCGCCCCGCCGCCGGTCTGGGGCGACGAATCCCGCGACATCTTGAACTTGGCCAGATCCAGCTCATCGCCGATGACAAACGCGCCAGGGAAGTAGGCCACAAGCTCCCCGTCCTCGACGCGCAGGTGATGGATTCCCGGCTCGAGCGGCAGGCTCTCCAGGGCATGGGGATGAAGGGCAATGGTGTCCTTGTCCACCCGGCTCCACTCTTGGAGATCGAGCTCGTAGCCATCCACGATCACAGCCAGATCTTCGCTGTTGCGGAAACCCGCGCCGTGGATCTCGGTGTTGACGACGTCGCCAAGGTGCCACGTGCCGTTCTTTATTTCATGGATATTCGGTTGCATGGCGCCGCTGCTCGCGGCCACCACGTGACCCACGAACGGCACCCACTGCCGCTGGCTGCGCAGGTTGCGCAGCTCCTTGATGCGAACCTCGTACTCATGGCCAACTTCGCGCTCAAAGGCGATGGCCATGACCTGAGCCGAAGTGCCCGCCACGCCCCGGGGCTCAACCTCGACCGCCATTTCCCCGCCGCTCTCGGCGTCGCTCACAGTTACGTTGCCCTGAACCTTCATGGAGTCCACGGTCACGTGCTCGTTGAGCTCGACGAGATAGTCGTCATTCTCTGGGATGAACCCGCCTTCGGGAGTGGACGCGCGCGCCACCACCGGGCCTGGCAGCTCCAGCACGTTTACGTCGTTGCCGGCGATCCCCACGAGCCGGCCTTTGTAGTAATCGACCGACCGCATGTCTTCGCTATTGCCAGCCGAGACAATGCGCGGCGACAACGGCTCTGTCAGATCCACGACAACGACCGATCCCGAGTCAGCGCCGATGAACAGAACGTTGCCAAGAAGCTTGAGGCGCACGGCCTCGCCCGGGTTGGCTTGGAGCTGCGTGTCGAGCTTCACGTGGGCCCTCTGCTCTGGCCGCTTCTTGTCGAAGATCTCCACGCCCATATTGCCCTCGGCCACCACCAGGTAGTTTCCATAGGACACGACATCGATGGGGTTGCCCAGTAGACCGTAGTTCAAAGTCCAGGCTGGATCATAGAGATTGAGGGCGCTCAGCACCGGGAACCAGTCGCCTGACTTGGGCGAAAGGGCAGAGCCAGGGCGCCGTGTTATGCAGTCCTTGGCCGGCGCATTCTTGAGCTGCGTCGCGTGCCCGCCGCCAGCGTAGATCCACTCGCCGTCCAGCTTCACGACGTTGCCGCCGCCAAACTCGTTGCCCGAGGCATCTGTGAGGAAGCCGCCGCGCACCGGATCGGCCGGAACCATGCTGCTGACGAGGTGAACGAGGGCCTTGTTGTTCTCCCTGTCGGGTGGGGCCGAGCACTCCGCACAATCTCTTGCCAAGCTGCAACTGCCAACGCCCCTCAGACCCGCGGCAAAGATCGCATCGCCGGCCTGTGCCACATCGCCCACTTGGAAAGACCTCTCGTCCTGCAGTTCCTGGGCAATAGTTTGAAGACCGTTCTGCTCGTCGAAATTCAAGGTGGCCACGCCGCCGAAGCCACTTGCCACGTAAAGCCGCTTGTGCTCCACGCCGTTCTCGCGCTCCACCGTGGGCAGCAGGCGCATGGAGTCCACGCCGTAGTTCAAGGCACTGGGAAGTCCGTGCAAGTAAGCTCGCAGCTCGGCCGTGCCCACTGGATCGCTGGGGAGCAGCGGCACGCCGCCTACGAACAGGGGATCGGTGGCTTCTTGCACATCGATGGTCGCGGCCCTCAAGAAATCATCTATCTTGAAGCCCTCGAACTCCACTTTGTCTTTAAGCGCCAGAGCATTATGGACCACCAGGCCGCCGTTGGTCACGGCGACGCCGGTCTCTTGATCGATGTGCAAATCCGCGGCCGAGAACGGCATGCTGCGCGTGGTGATCCGTCGCAAGCCATAGCCGAATCCCGCATCGCCGCGCAGGCTCGATTTGTAACCATATCGATCTTGGCCGAACACATCATTGCGGCCCACGAGCCCAGGCGGAGAGATCACCACCATCTCGGTGGTGCTCAGCACCTTGACGCTCGCCGCAGGCACAGAGCCGATGCGCACCTTGATGCCGTCCATGACCGTGTTGCCCGGCTCGAAACCTCGACCGCGGAGTGTGATGGCCGTGCCGCCGGTCACAGGCCCAAAGCTCGGCGACAGATGCTCGAAGTGGAGCGGCTCGTCTACGGCCAGGGCGCCGCGCAAGGTGGCCATCTCCCAAACGCCGTCGCGCCACACTGCCACGGACACGTCGTACTGCCCTGGCTCAGATAACGCCGGCACCACGGCCGTCACAATGGCCCCGTGGCCGCTGCTTCCCGTGGCCTGAAGATCGTACACCACAGCCTCGGTTCCGGCGACGAACACCTTGATGTGGTTGGGGTTCTCCGGAGCCCCGCGCATGGCCACCTGGATCTCCGAGGCGATCCCCACGGGCACGCGACGCGGCGTCACGGCGTCCAAGGTGAGCGCGTCTTGCCGCGAACCGCGATACGTCCAGGTGAACTCCTGGTCCTGGGCCAGGGTATAGAGCACCAGGTGTTGGCCATTGGCCAAGGGCTTCACCGATTCAATGCCAGCCTCGGCCACGGCGGTCACGGTTTCGCCGACGGCTAGAGCATGATCGCTCGAAATAGTAAGCAAGGCGTCGTTGTTGATGATTTCAACATCAAACGGCACGTTCGAGCCATCGCTGCCCGTTAACGCAAACCGCGTGAGGTTAGGCGCCCACAAATCGATGACCTTGTTGAAACGGAGGCGGATCTTCAGGTCGCCGTTGGCGTCCTCGTCGAGAACATGGCCCTGTGGCTCAGCCGCGAAGACCTTGAGCATCGTATCCGGCGCCACGACGATCCGTGAATCCTCATCCACCTTGTTCCATGGCGTTTCATCTCCGGCGCCTACTGCGCCGTAGCTCGTGCCAGCCACGGCTGTGGTCTCTGCCCTTCCCGCGGTCTCGTTCTTGTGGGGCGCCAGCACGGGATGGTGCGGGTCTGTCACATCCACCGCGAGAATGCCTCGCTCACCCGCGGCGAGATACGCGGTATTGCCCACCAGGGACACGTCGAAGATGTATCCAATGCCCTCCAAGCGGCTGATCACTTCGAGCCTTCTCGGATCGGAGACATCCACAAGCACGAGTCCCTGACTGCCGGCAGCGAGGAAAGCGGTGTCGCCATCCAACTCCACTCGCAGGGCAGGAATAGCGACACTGCCAATCACCTCGAAGCCCGAGGCAGGCCTGTGTTCGATCATGTAAAACGCGCCGGTGCTCGGATCGTCTTCGTCGATGAGCTTATTGGTCCCCCGTTGGTATTGACCCGAGGTCACGACATAGAGTTCAGGCGCCGAGGCTGGAACGTCTACGACCTCCACGTCCAGGGCCGAATGCTCAAAAGGCAAGACCATGGACCCCACGAAGTAGGTCTTGGTTGGCAAGAAGATGTCGAGGATACCGAGGCCACCTGTCCCCATGGCCAACACAGCCCGACCGTTGGTCGCATCTACGCCGCGGGCGAAGTTGCCTGGCAGGGTCTGCATCGCAATGACCGACGAACGCGCGATGTCCGTCGAGTCAAAGCCGATGATCGCCATCTTCGCTTCGTCGCCGGAGTAACCGGTCGCGATCACCCGATCCACTCCGCCCTCGAAGTAGGTGTCGACGCCCAGTACGGAGAATCCAGGCTTGACCTGGGCAACGAGCCGACTTTCCTCTGGCAACCCGCTGTCTGTGGCAATGTCGTAGATGAGCACGCCCGAGTCGCCCGCCGCGACCACGAGGTATTGGCCCGTGGGATCCACGAGGACCTGGTAGGTAGTCGCGCCTTTCCCTTGGAACTGGAGCTTGCTCGGCTGCAGGTACTCGAACGCTTCGGTCAGGGTGGCGCTCTGACCACTCGCGAGCACAACTGTCACGTCGGCGTGGCCCAAACGTCCAGGCGGTGCGGTGACGAACAACGTCTGACCATCCACGACCCTAACGCCCTCTTCAGCCGCCGGAATACCGCCGAACAGCACCTCGGGCACGCCTCCATCAGTGCGGAAACCGCCGCCCTTGATGGTCACGAGCGTGCCGCCGTTCACCGAGCCCTGCTCTGGATAGAGCGTCGTGATCCTTAAGGGATCGACATACACGATGGCCCCCAGCATCTCGTCCGAGGCGCCGCTGGTCGTCGTGATCTTGAGGCTGGCCGGTCCGGGCACGTTGCCTGGCACGCGCAGCAAGAACCTCTCCTCATCGCTGTTGTCTTTGGGCTCGCGGCTTTCTATAGAAACCGGGATCCCGCCCACGGCAAAGCTCGGTTGGCCCGGGCCAGCCGCGTGTACGAGCACTTCAACTTTGCCGCCACTCGTCTCAAGCAGCCGCGGCGACACTGAATCGATGCCTGGGAGCGGCGAGTCGTTGAGACCTGTCGTGAAACTCAGCTCGTACTCGAACAAGCCCTTGGTGCGACGACTGTCCACCTCACCGTGGGTTACAACGCGATACTCGGTGCTCGCCGCAAGGTCCGACTCTGGCACGAGGACGAGCGTGTGAGGCTCGGCGCCCGAGAGCTCTAGGCTAAAATCAACAGGTACTCCCTGGGCAGTGCCATTGTCCCGGACAAGCTCGATATACGGCTCAAACTGAGCGGGATCGTCCTCCCCAAAGGTCCGGGTGAAACGCAATGCAATCGAAGAATCGGTGGGAACCGCGTCGTCTCCATTGCGCGGCTCGGATGAGACGAGATCCACCATCAGGGTATCGAACAGGCTTACCGCTTCGGGACTATAGGCAACCACCATCCCATCGGTGGTGGATAGCGCCTGGAAGCTGAGACTCTGGGGAATGAACTGGGCGACGTCGAGCAACGTGATGTCGCCGGGCCTCCCGACATCGTAGAGATTGAGGTATCCACGAGCAGGGTAGCCAGACAAATATTTGTGGAGGGCCGTAGTGCCAGCCAGCGTGGTGGTTCCGAAGGGTCCATTCCCCTCTCCGGGTATCGTGCGTCCCAGGGACTCGTACTGGCCAGCCAGCCGCAGGGCGCCAGGAACTGAGGAATCGTAGAGCCGTAGATCATTGGCATCGCGCGTCATGCACACGAGGCCGCTTTGCCCCAGCGCAGCGGAGTTGCCCGCAATGTTGCTGACGCCGATCTGCAAAAGCCCCGGTTGCCGCAGGTCGAACATCACCACCGTTCCGAGTTCGCTGCTGACATATAGCGTAGAGTCAATCACCCAAAGAGCACGCGCTTCTAGGCGGCCAGGAGCGCCTGCGATGATTGCCTGACTGATCACGCGAACGACGAAAGGACGGACCGGGTCCGCGAGGCTGAGCACCGCCACACCGTCTTCGCGGTTTCCGACGAACAACAATCCATTAGTGATGGCCATGGCTTCGGGCTTATGGACCAATGGCAAAGGAACCCTGTAGAGGATGTCGCGATTCAGGGTCGTCGTGTCCCCATCGGCCGGCAGCTCGTCGGCCCGATCATAGACGAGCACATGGCGCTGGTTCTCGTAGGGCACATTCAGATACGGGTATTCCTCGGTCCAGCTCGCCACGTACACGTGCTGCGGTCCTAGCGCCATGCGCTCGGGGATGATGCCCGGCGGCATGTTGTAGTAACCAAGCCCTAACATGGGCGCTGCTTCGTCCAAGGCATCGCGGTGATAATGGACAAGCGACAACCATCCACGGCCCACATTGTCCAGATATTTTGGCTCCTTTTCAGTCCATTTTGGAAGGAAGTACGGCGCTCCCAATACGTAAATCAGCCCCAAGTCAGCATCAGACGCAGCCTGGCGAATGAGTCCCGAAGGCAACCGCATGGCATCTTGGTTGTTCGATCCTGACCCCTCCTCGATCTGTCGCGCCAAGGTCATGTGACCATAGAAAAGGGCCTTGGGCTTTATGAACCGGGCGCCATGCTCGTCGCGCACCTCCACATCGACGAACCCGCGATACTCGTCGCCGAAGTCTGGTACGCGCCAGTGCATCTTTTGTGGACTTTCGAGCCGCAGGTTCTGGTTATCCACCGTGAATCTCACGGCCGACAGTGGATCGCCGCTCTTCCAGGCGCGCAGCTGCACCTTGTTGTGGAAGCCGTAGCCCACGACCTCCACGAGATCGTCGGCGCCATTTTGATCCACGCGAACCACGGCCGGGTTCACAAACGAAATGAAAAGATCTTCCACATAAGTAAACCCGCCGAACAGCTCGTCCCACAGGCCGTTGTCGCTCACCACTTCCACTGAGGCAGGTCCGGGGTAACTCGGCACTGTATGGGTGTAGATCTTGTCGAGCGAGTCATTGCCTGTGCGGTTGGGGACACCGGCAACGACACTATCGACCACAAGCTCGTAGCCGCCCAGCAGCACCTGGGGATCGTCGCCAAAGTTCTGACCGTAGATGACGATCGGCGTGTTGCCAGCCGTGGTGCCGCGATTGGGCACGAGGCGATCGATGATCGGCGCCGCAGCCGGACCGGCCTTGGACGCCAAAAACGAGAACTCGTAGGTATCGGGCAAGGGCAAACCGGATATCGGCGCCAGGCCTTTGTCCAGGCTGACCACGTACTTGAGCCCTGGCTTGAGCTCCACGCCCTGTTTGCGCCTCAGCTCGATGAACCGGGTGCTAAGCTCGCCATCGCGCGTGGCAAAGCCCACGTCAAACAGTTCGCTCGTCACGTCCAGTCCCATCTGTCCGTCGAGCTCCCGCACGTGAACGAATTCATTAAGCGGTGTATTTTCTGGCAGGTTGGCCGACAGCTCGATGCTCACCTCCTCGAGGTCAGTGCGCACGTTCTGGGCATCGGCCTCTGGCGTGTGTGACAACACGCGCAAGGACGGTAGCTCAATGCGGGCGATGCCCTGCTTATCCGCCGCCACCTGAATGCCGCCGCGGGCCAGCATGATGCCGCGGGGCGCAAAGTCGCTGCCTTGTGTCTTGCGATGAATGACGGCCGGAATCGTCGCGTCCACGGACGGATCGTCGAGCTTGCGTAGGTCGATGACCTCGACCACCGACTGGGCGGGCTGATGATCGACCTTACTCGAATAGTGAACCGTGACATAGGCCGTGCCCGCGGACACGAATAGGTCGTAGACGCCATCTGACACCAGATCCACCTGGGCGGGTTCTATGAGCAGTGTTTTCTCGAGCTTCGGCTCATAGGGGTTGGACACATCGATGATGTTGAGCTCCGAAGAGCCACCGTCGCCCACCAGGTCCGTGACATAGACCTTGTCGCCTTCCACGAACAAGCGATTCGCCGTGCCGAACGTGTCGCAGGTTGCGATGATGGGCATGGTGGGATCGGCGATATCCGCCACCACGAGGCCTTCCTCGGACGCGGCGATGACAGCGAAATGCCCGAGGATCTCCACGTCTCGAGCATAGCCGTTGGGCTTGATGAAGGAGACGCGATACGGCGCTTCGATATCGCTGAGATCCACGACCTGCACGCCGCCAAGGCCATTGGCCACAAAGGCGAGATCGTCCTTACGGGCCACGCCGTAGACCTCTTTGTACGGCATGTCCACGCGGCCGCTCAGCACATAGGGCAGCCCAAAATTCGCGTCTTTGTTTTGAGTTGTGAAGATGAGTAGCTCGCCTTCGCCATTCTCGAAATGCAGCTTTCCAGCAGTGGGATCGCGCGTGATTTCGCAAGCGACATCGCCCGCTTCCGACTTGGCTGCAGCCTGACAACTTCCCGCAGCAGCAAGTTGTTCTGAAGACTCTCCCGAAAGATGGTCTCCCGCCTTTGCTGCCAGCACGTAGTTCTCATCGGCGCGAAGCTCGGCGATGCTGCCTCGGAATAGGTCAGTCGCTCCAGCCACGACGTCTGAGTACCAGAAGGTGCGCTGCTGCTCGTCCTGGCGAAAGATAAACTCGTCGTCAATCAGGGTAATCGCCGTGAATTCGTTCTCGCCGGCGTCCTGGCAGGTCTGGTTGCTCTCGGGCTCGAAATACATGGGGTTGCAAGACGACCACGCGCCTACTAGCGCGTTGGTGCGGTCCGTGCTCTGGAATTGGTCCACGGCGGTGTAGTGGAGTGAGGTCAGAGGAATCTCTTTACCCTCGACATCCTTGGCCAAAAGGTATCCCCTCTCAGCAATGGGCAACCCCACTTCGTGATGAGATTCAACGCGTGCTGTGTGGTTCGGGGTCACAACCTGAGTGAGAATGCGGACGCGCTCGTTGCGGTGGCCTTCCCTCTTGAGGAACGTGCCATCGACGATGGACCCCGTGTAGACATAATAGTCCTTCTTGGGATCGCTCTTTCCCTCCGCGTAGTTGAGCGGGATCTCCTCGCTGGCGATGATGGTCTGCCACTGTCCGGTGCTTGCGTCTTGGGTCTCGCGCACGATCTGGGCAAGCACTTGTCGTTTCTCAATCAGGCCAACATCCGCAACCGAGGCCACAAGCTCCAGCGGCTCACCTTGAGTAAGGATCTGCCCCTCGATGGGCGAGACGAGGGATAGCTTGGGCGCCACCGTGTCTTCCACCTGGCCCACCAGCACGGTCTGGGTGCGTCCAGGCTGACCCAGTTTGTCATAGGCAATGGCATGCACGCGCACGCCGGTCACACCAGTCGGTGGCGTGAGCATCGCCGAGTACAGGCTGTCTCCGGCCACGAGCCCATCGTTGGTGCTCATGGGCTCAGTGGCAGTGGCCACCGGAATGTCGTTCATGTAGAAAACGACTCGGTCGATACCATCGAAGCCCAGGTCGTCTTGGGCTTCTACCACGACCTCGATGTCCTGGCCGACGATCACGGCTGAGAGGTCGTTGTCGGGCTTTACGATACGCGCCACTGGCGGCTCGTCTGCCACGATGCGCAAGGAGCGCAACCCGGACTTGGGCGACGTGTATCCATCCACGTCCCTGGCTTCGGCCTTGAAGCTGATGAGCTCTCCCACATGCCCGGCAGGAACCTCGAAGTGAAACTGGAACGGCGCCGCTTCGTCCTTGCCGAACGCACTAAATGATGGAGCCGCGTCCGCTGGACCCAGCGCGCTGTGCAGCCGTACCCAATCCACGCCCGACTCCCGGTCTTTGGCCACCACATTCACGACAATGCCGCGGCCTTCGGTAACTTCTTGGGCGCCCATGCCGATGTTAAAGCCGCGGGAATCGAGAATCTGGATCTGAACGATCTCTGGCGGCAGGTTGCGCACCAACGCGACCGGAATTTGCTCCACGCTCTTGTTGGGAACGCCGTCTTGTGCCGTAACCTCGAGCCGCAGGGGCAGAGTGTCTCTCGCGCCCGGGTCTTTGCCCAGGATGTCGGCCATGGTGCCGACGGACAGACCGCCGCCGTAAGGCGGTCGGTAGAGCGTCGCTGTCTTGTACAACTCGTCGTCGGAAAACACGCCGTCGCTGTTTCTATCAGCCAGCAGCCTCAAGCCAATTGAGGCTACTTTCACGTTGTCCGTGGCGTCGATGGCATACTCGAGGTTGCCCTTCTCGTAGACCGTGGCGCCGAGCGCGGTGGGCTTGCGCACGACGAGCGCTGGCGGCTCGACGTCTTTGACGACTCTCACGCGGGTGGACCGAGGCGTGCGAATGACCCGGCCCTTGGCCGATAGGCGCTGCTCAGCCGCAGAAGCGGTCAGATACAGATCCGTGCCAGCCTGGCCATAGGGCACCTCCAGCAGGAACTCGAACGGGAACGACGTATCCACCAAAGACTGCTCGCCGCTTATGAGCCCCGAGGTCGACAGAGTCACCGACGCGATGCCTACATCGTCTACAGCCGTGATCTCGACGAGGAGTTGACTGCCCTCGGTGATGTCGCTGTCGTTCTTGGGCACCGCGATGGCCACCGTGGGCGGCTGATCCTCTACCACCTCAATAGTGATGGTCTCCACCGCGCGGTGCGCGTCGGAATCGCCAAAACGCACGCCGTACTCGTCGACCGCCTCGACGCGTAGCTCGATGCGGCTATTGCCCCAATCCTCGGGGTCGAGCTCCGGGATGGGCACGATGAACTGGAACGGGCTACGCCGGAGGGATACGTTGTAAATCTTGTAAATCTGCTTTCCTGAGAAACCGCGTTGGGCCGTGAGCCGCACGTGGTCGATACCCACGTCGTCATCAGCCTGAACATTTACGGCAAGGCTTGTGCCGCCCACGATTGGAGCGCCATCAGTGGGTGAAAGGATGTCCACCACTGGTCGCTGATCAACATTGATGGGGAAGCTCACCTCGCGAGCCTCTTCGTTTCCAGAGGCGTCCCTGGCCACGACCTTGACCCACAGGAACAAACGCGCTCCCTGCGCCCCTGTCAGCCCTGGCAGCGTCGCGATGATCTGGGTCAAAGTGCCCAAGGTCACGAGCTGCTGGAACGTCGGGGTATCGATGTTGACGTTGCTGGCAGGCAGGAAATCCCTGGCCTCGATGCCACGCTGAGTGATGAGGGGCGCGCCGTAGGGCTGTCGCGGTCGCTCGCCAGTGAGAGTCACGGCGCCATAGGCCGTGTAGAGCTCCACCTCTTCGACCTTGACGTTGTCGTAGGCGCTGTAGGCAAGGGTAAAGCTCGAGGCCTCGATCAAAGACGCGCCAGGCAGCGGGGACAAAACGAGCGGGGTTGGCTTGATACGATCCGGCTCGATCTTGAGCTTGATGGTATGGCTATTGGTCACGCCCGAGGCATCGGTGATCACGGCCATGAGCTCGAGGGACTCGCTCTGATCATACGCGCCGGCAGGGATATCGATATGGCCAGAATAGAATCCTGCGTGAGGGCTGTTGCGACGGCCGTACTCCTCGGCGAGCTCAGTGGAGTACTGACTGGCGATACTGTCGTACATGCTGTCAAACGCCTGATTCTGCGCCTCCTGGCCACCCAACATGGAGCTCGCGAAAACACCGGCAGCGAAAGTCGCTTTCACTGGGACGCCGTTAATGAAGAACTCAAAGTTGTCCGAACCCAAACTGCGGTCATCGGTGGCCACAGCCCCCACTGCAAGCGCGTAGGTGCCGGACGCGATGTGCTGGTCATCGGCCGGCGACGTGATTCGCACCTCGGGCGACAAATTGGTCAGCGGGTGAATGAGGTACGCTCGCCGGGTCGTATTGCCGTAACTATCGACCAGGGTCACCTCGTACTGAGTGGGCTCGGTCTTGTTGAAGACCATGGCCGCCTTCTGATCTGTCTCGCGAAGCTGATTGCTGGGGCAAAGGGAGCTCCAGTCCTGGTGAATGAGCGGCTCATCTCCCACGCGCTGACCGATGGGGTCGATCTCCCACACTTCGAACAGGGCGATCTGCTCATCGTCCGACAAGTCCATGTAAAACTCGTACTCCTCGCCGCTGCGCATCCAGAACTCGCCGTAGTCGAGCCGCGCCTGGGACTGAATGCGTCGACCAAAGGTCTTGTCGAGCTTCTCGAAGTCGAGCCATTTGTACTCGATGAGCGGAGGAGAATTGGGCTCCACCTGGAGATCGATGCTGGTTTGAGACTCGATGCCGCTCGGATCTTCGGCAATCGCGGTGAGCGTCAAGGGACCAGCCACGGCTGTGCGTGGCACCTCGTACTGAAACTCAAAGGTATCGGCATTGAACACGCCGCCGAGCTCGTGCACTACGCGCGAGCCGTTCTCGAGCAGGCGAATGGTTCGAGCGCGCTTCGAATCTTCCTCTACCTTGACCTTGATGGGCAGCCGCTGCAGGGGCACCACTGCGAGTCCTGGCTTTGGCTGAACAAAGGACACGCGCGGGGCAGACTCGTCCGCCACGACGTTTCGCTCGGAAAGCACCGCCAGGGTCGCCTGACCTCCCTTGCGCTCAGAGAAGCGATCCACAGCATAGCCGAGCACCGAAAGGCCCCGTGTTCCCTGCACCACGGGCACGGCCACGGAACTGCCGTGGGTGTATGCGCCCAGAGACTCCTTGGTCCTCAACCGGGGCGCCGCGATCATCGAGAGGCGGGTAGCGCCGCCCGCGCTGTCGTTCACGAAGGCGTAGGCAAGCGCCTCACCCAGAGCGCTGCGGGAGGTCTCACCCACCTTGTAGGAGCCAACGCGGAGCTGTCCCTTGTTGTCGATAACAACCCGGTCCACGAACGCGTCGACCTCTTTGCCAGAAGCGTCGCGTATGGTGATGTCGATTTGCGCTTGGACCACGTCTGGGGCGCTGATCTGGTCCGAAGGCACACCGGTGTCGCTATTGAAGACCTCTGTCTGTACAGGGCAGGTTCCGTCGTGCAGCACGGTAACCGTGTAGCTCGCACGATAATCCTCACCAAAGTCCACCGTCAGATTTCCAAAGCCAGTGCCGTCAGGAGCTGGCCAGACACGCAGCTTCCCATCGACGGCCTCGAGATAGGGTTGACCGGCCAACAGGACTCGGCCAGGCAACAACTCTTTTCCCTCTGGGTAGTCGAGCTCAATGTAGAGCTTCTGCAGCGTCTTGTTGGCGTATTGGTCGATATGGCCCACAGCCGTGCGCTGTCCGCCCTCTCCCAAGCCGCTCAAGGTCGTGAACAGGGGCAATAGGTATAGCGGCTGCTGAGCGCTCGCGTAGTCGTTCTCGACGGTCAGAGTCTGATAGGCGAGACTGCCCCGTGTGACGACCTTCGCTGGCTGCGGATCGACAAGCCGCACAAGCGGAGGTCCGTCGAGAGCAATATCCACTGCCAGGCTCGCATGGGATTTATTGCCGACCGCGTCCTCGGCCATAGCCGTGATGACGAAGTGGTTGGCCTCATCATCATTCGTGTTGTACGGAGGGATGGTGATCAATGGGAAAGCAACCGAGACAGTATTCTTGTCGGTCTTGTCAGATTGCCTGGCCGGGCTCAACGAGGGCAAACCGTCCACCGCCACACTAAAAGAAGCCAGCTTCCGATTATCGGAAATAACGACGCGAATCGCGAGCTGTTGTTCTTCGTAAACAAGTCCGGTGGAAGGATTGCTGAACTCGATCTTCGGCGCCGTTGTGTCCAAATCGGCTTTGATTTTTACGCGCACGATTTCGGTCATCACATGGTGAACGCCGCGATCCGCCGCCTTGACGAAAAAGTCGTAAGTCTGACCAGGCACGAGGCCGAGCTTGACAAGTGAAATCGTGCCCTTTAGCTCCGTGAGATGGCGCTTCTTCAAGATCGCCGAGCCAAACGAATTCGGGTTGGGCTGAGTGATGCTGATCTCTTTTTCGGTCTGCTGAAGGTCTACGAACTTGGTTTCTATCTCAGTGCCGCTATTGGCTCTGAAGGTCGGCGTGAAACCCTCGACGTAGTAGTTGTCTTGGCCTGTGACTTCGATTCTGAAGCTGCCGCTGTCGACGATCTCGAAGTCTTTCTTGGGCACGACCATGTGAACGATGGGCGGCTCGATGTCGTCCATGAGCTCGAAGTCCGCGTACTCCACCTTCTGCTGTTTGGCACTATCGATGGCTATCACGCCGACCCTGGATACGAGCTGACCTTCCTCTGCCCGGTGAGGCGCGTGATCTTTGATAGACAGATATTGCCCGCTCGCAAGCGCGAGCTCCAGAGCATCTCCTTCGAGTCGCTCGAGCTCCACGGTTTGACCGTTGCGTTCGGCAAAGAACGCCACAGAGCTGAGCTCGCGATCGTCGGTAACGTTCGCGCCGAGCGTATAGGACTCTCCTTCGGCCAGTCGCGTGCCAGGCGCGGGCATGCCGATGGACACCACGGGCGGCTCGTCTCTGAGCAGCGAGAAGGTGAACGTCTTGGTGCTGGCGTTGCCAAACTCGTCTATTGCCATGACATCGACGGACCACTGAGTCCCGCTTTCGGGAACCCTGAGAGTGACTTTTCCAGACTCACCTCGAGACGAGGCGGCCAGAGTCGTTGAACTCCCGCCTTGAGGCGTGATCTTGATCTGCGTGAGCTTGGATTCGTCCACCGCTCGCCATGAGAGCTCGATGTCCGAGCCGCGATACAGCGTGACCCCGGGCGTCGGAGAAACACCGGTGACGAGCGGGCCCTTGTGATCAGGGAGAATGGAAAGGCTCGTTTCGAACGCCCCATGGACATCGGAGCGATTGCCCTTGTCGTCGATGACCACGGCGCGAACCACGAGCTCGTGCGCCGCATTGCTCAGCCCGCGATCAGCCAAATCAAAGACGATGGACTCGTGAGCCAAGGGCCCGCGCACGGCAAAGTCGCG
>JALOQD010000338.1 GCA_025453525.1 Myxococcota bacterium | reverse complement strand
GGCCAAGGTGGACGAGCACATGGCACTTGCGGAAAAATACTTCCGCGAGCAACGCGAAAACCGTCCCTGCCTGGGCATGGCCCTGGTGCTGGCCCAGGGCTTCACCGATCGCCCATCCGAGCCGTCGCATCGGCCGCGGATCAAGGTATTCAGCGTGGACAAGGCCAAGGCCGAGGAGCTGCTCGATAGTTACAAACGCCACGTAGGCGGTTATCGCGAGGTCTACTACGGTTTTGTCAACGCCGTGCAGGCTGGCAAGAGACCGACCGTGGAGTGGCCGCGAGGCAGCTACCCACCGTCCTGCGCCGTGCCCATCGGCTAGGACTAGCGAAGCGCCAGGGACCCCGAAACGCCGACACTCCAATCGGCCAAGGGCCGAGCTGCGCCTTATGAACCCCTGTTTGCGCCCAGATGAGCAGCACAGACCCGAGTCGTGCCGGACCGCGCCGAATTCCGGGGCGCCACATCACCCACCGCGCCCCCATCGAGCCCCCGCCCGCAGCAAGGAGGCCTCAGTGACCATCGACATTGAGCCCGCGAGCCGCAGGATCCCGAAAAACCTCGTGATATTAATCTGTTCCCTTTGGGTGGGATGGGGTGTGGGGTATGGGTGTGGGATGGGGTGTGCGGACATGGCACCCCTCGTCGACGCCGGCCTCACCGAGCTCGTGAGCAATGCCCAGCAGCTATGCTCTGCCCTGGAGAGCGCCACCTCGCCTCTCGACCGCTCCCGCATCGACGGGATATGGACAAAAGATTCTCACGCGCGCTTTTGCGAGGCAATGAAGGCGATTCTCTAGCTGATTTTGGAGAGCATTCTCTCGGCATGGGCCAGCATCGGGGCCGTGTCGACGTCCTGCCAGAACCCGTCTCCGATATCGACCGCGAACATGGCGTGGCGATCGCACAGTGCCTGCACGCCATTGGACAGAGAAGCGTCGCCCTTTTCCGCGTAGACTCGTTCGATGCCCTCGAGCAGGCCCTTGGTGCACACGAACACACCGGTGTCCACACAGTTGTATTCGCTGATGGTCTTGCCAATGCGCACGATGCGGCCGTCCTGCACGAAAGCCTTGGTGGCGTCGTCCATGTCGAAGATCGAAGAGAGCTTGTAATCCACGAGGAGCGCGGCACTGCCCGGAGCCGGCGAATAGTCGCGGGCCAGGCGCATGAGCTCGTCGCCCATGACGTGATCCGCCATGGTGAGCACGAATTCTTCTTCGATGAACGGACGCGCCGCGAGCACAGACAGGCCGTTGGACAGGTGGTACTTGTCGTTTACGGCGAACTCAAGAGCCACGCGGCCGGTGTAGGAGGACTCGATACTGCGTCGAATTTCGTCCGCACCGTAGCCGAGCACGATGACGACGCGACCGCAGCCGGCGAACTCGAGGCTTCGCAGGGTGCGAAAGATGAGGGGCGTGCCGGCGATGGGGGTCAGCGGCTTGAGGGTGCGCACATTGGCCTCGGCCAGCCGCGAGCCAAAGCCCGCGGCCAAGACGACGCCTATCCTGGAGAGGTGAGAGGCGTTCACGGCGGTCTCACTCCTCGTTGGACTCTTCCAGGTGGGTGAGCGGCTCTTGCCCTGCGAGCACGCGCAGGGTGTTCTTCAGGCGGAAGTGCTGGATGAACAGGTCGTTTTCCACCGTGTTGCCGTGGTTGACGTGGGGTGCTTTGAAATAGAAGGACAGCCATTCCTGCACGTCATGCCTGCCGGCGCGATGCGAAAGGTCGAGAAGCAAGGCGAGGTCGAGCACGATGGGCGCCGCCAGGATGGAGTCGCGGCACAGGAAGTCGACCTTGATCTGCATGGGGTAGCCCATCCAGCCGAAGATATCGATGTTGTCCCAACCCTCTTTCTCGTCGCCGCGGGGCGGATAATAATTGATGCGGACTTTATGGTAGAGGTTGCCGTACAGGGCCGGGTAGACCTCTTTTTGCAGCAGGTCGAGCACGCTCGATTTGGAGATCTCCTTGGAGCGGAAGCTCTCGGGATCATCGAGCACCTCTCCATCGCGGTTCCCGAGGATGTTGGTGGAGTACCATCCGGCGATGCCAAGCATGCGGGCCTTGAACGCTGGCGCGAGCACGGTTTTCATCATGGTCTGACCGGTCTTGAAGTCCTTGCCGGCGATGGGCAGCTTCTTCTCGTGGGCGAGCTCTTCGATGGCCCGGCTGTCAGCCGACATGTGCGGCGCGCCGTTGGCGTATGGCACGCCCTCCATGAGAGCGGCATAGGCGTAGATCTGTGCCGGGGAGATGTTGATATCATTCGCTGCGAGGCCGCGCTCAAAGGCCTTCAGGCTCTTATGACACTCCGCCGGCTCGATGTAGACCTCGGTGGACCCGCACCACACCATGACCGCACGATCTGCGCCCGTGCGTTTGATGGCGTCGCGGATGTCCTGGCGCAGCAGTTGCGCCAGCTCGAGCTTGTTCTTTTCCTTTTTCACGTTCGGCCCGTCGAGCCGCTTGACGTAGTGCTGATCGAAGCACGCGGTCATGGGCTTGATGGAGTGGAGGAAGTCGGAGAGCGGCGCCAGATCGCTGGGCTTTAAGACCGCAGCCCGAGAGGCTGCCTCGAACGCGTCATCGGCGAACACGTCCCACCCGGCGAACACGATATCATCGAGCGGCGCGAGGTTTACGAGCTCCTTGATCATCGGGTTCTGGTTGGCCGAGCGCTTGCCAATGCGGATGCACTGCATTTGGGTGAGCGAGCCCACGGGCAAGGTCAGCCCGCGGCGAATCGACTCGACGCCAGCCATGAAGGTCGTGGCCACGGCGCCCATCCCAGGGGTCAAGACGAGAAGTTTTCCACTATGGGGCTTGTAATTCATGATTCTGTTCTCCAATTCCACCATGGGTCGGACGTATCGTTTTTGAGCGGCAAGCGCCGCCTTCTAGTCGAACGAGCCGCGCGTCAGCACCCATGCGACCAGTGCGCAGCCGGACGCGAATATAGACCCCGCTGTTCGGGATTTACAAGGGGGAAGATAAGGAGAATCTAGGTCCCTCTTCCTCCCACGGACCGCCTGTGCAATAGTCCCGCCCCATGAGCCTTGTCCCAACACAGAAGGCCTCTTTGCCCCCGCGAGTGTCCGTGGTCATCCGGTCCTACAACCGCCTTCCGGCCTTGCTGGAGTTGCTCGAGCGCGTGCTGCGCCAAAAGCACGACAGCTTCGAGGTGGTGGTGGTGGAACAGACCCAATCGCCTGAGCCTCGGGATGCTGAAGCTCTCTCGCAATTGGAGCAAGATGCTCGCCTGCGAGTGTTGAGGTTCGAGCCCCTGGGCGGTCCGCGGGCGCGCAACGAGGGAGTGCGCGCGGCGCGAAGCGACCTCGTCATTCTCATCGACGACGACGATCTGCCGGTAGACGACACCTGGATCGCCGAGCATGAGGCTCACTTTGAGGACCCCAGCGTCGTCGGCGTCACGGCCCGCCATGTGCGCGCCGTTGGAGAGCTCTGTCCCTATCCGGGGTGGGGCGTCGTGAAGAGGCGCGTCATGTCCTACAACGCGCTCGGCATTCCCTACACCTTTGCCCGCTTCGATCAGGATACCGGTCCGGTGCGCTGGCTCCACGGCACCAACGCGTCGTTCCGGCGGGAGCGCATCCTCGCCGCCGGCCTGTGGGACGAGCATGTGCGCAACCAGGACGAGCACTCCCTGGCGTTCAAGCTGCAAAAGACCCTCGCGAGCCACGAGCAACTCGTCTTCCGCGCTCGACCGCTCGTGCTGCGGCGCATGGACGTCCCTGGAGGCATGGGCAAGCGAGAGGCCACGGTCGAAAGGGAGCTGCGCAACCAGCTCCAGTACATCCACCGAATTCTCGGCCGCTACAAGCGCCAGCAATTGCGCGTTCTGTATCCGGTCTACCTCGGCATCGCCGTGTCCAAGGCCGCGTTGTGGGTGTGGCAGGACGCCGAAGAGGGCCACGCGAGCTTGTCCTTCCGCCTGCGCCAGACCGCAAGGCTTCTGGGCGTATTCCCCCGCGAGTTGGCAATGGAGCGCCGCGCCAACGCCGCGCTCGATCGCTAGCGCTGTTCCATCAACTCCACCAAAGTATCGAACGCCCTCTCGCAGCATCGGCCGTCTGCGCCCATCATGTGGCGCTTGAGGAAATCCCGAGTCGAACGGGCGCAACACTCGGGCTCGTCGAGGGCTCGTTCGGTCATCTCGAGCAGCTCCGCGAAGCTGCGGGCGAGCAGGCCGCCGTTGTCCTCGGGCGGTAGCTTCCAGATGAACCGCGCAGACTCCACCTTGGTCTTGATGACGCCCAAGGGAGAGTACCTGCGCCACATGAACGCCTCGTCTGCGTCGGCCACGGGGTAGACATGGACCGTGGGCTTGCCCGTGGCGTAGTAGAGGTTGGCGATGCTCGAAAAATTGGTGACGAGCACGTCCGACACCTGCATGTCGATGAAATTGTCCGGCGACTTGTCCTTGAACTTGAGCAGCAGGTTGTCGTAGCGCGCCGCGAGACCTTCTAGGAACCCGCGGTAGCTGCGCTCGAACCGGAAGGAGTCGTGGAGCCTCAGGATCACGTTGGCCTGGCGCTGTTTCAGCCGCCCGAGAAGCTGGTCGAAGAGCTCGGCGTCTTTGCCCCAGTGAGCAAACACCTCGCCGTAGTGCCAGGTGGGCGCCAGGAGGACGGTTTTGCGGTTCACCACGTCGAACGGATACAAATGCCGAACCCGAGTACGGTCTAGGGGCACGCGAAGGTCGTCGTGGCTCGCCGCGCCGATGAGCCGGCAATTGTCTGGGTGAAAGCCGCTCACCTTGGTGCGGTGCTCAAAGTCCCACGGCCCAAAGGTCTGCCAGCGAAACCGAGGGTTGGGCTCCATGCCACTGCCAAAAGCGCGCTTGATCGAGGCATGCAAATGCGCGAATTCCGGCACGTCGTTGGGGCCTTTCCAACCGAAGCCGTGCCACAGCGCCAGACCTCGGCGCGAGGTGGCCCGAAGAGGCACGCGATTGTCGAAAATCGTGATGTCAGGCCTGAAGAACGGCGCGCCGAGCACATGGTTCAGAGCGCGGCGCGGCAGGATCTCCGCCTTCAAGGGAAAGAGCTTCGCGATCCCTTCTTTGAGGTACTTGCCGGGATCCTCCATGACCACCTTGACCACCGTGTCGCTGCGGCTGTCCAAGTACTTGGTGAAGCTCCAAAGATCAGCGCCGAAGGTGGTCGGCCAAATGAGTATCTTCATACGCGTCATGAGCGCTTTCCTATCCGAAAAAGCCTCGTCGGCTCAGTGAAAACGACCGAGTGCCTTGAGGCGCTCGTAGTGCTCGATGTCCCGCATCTTGAACGGTCGCGCCGGATTGCCGCCAGCGATGGCGCACCGAGGGATATCCCCCACCACCACGGCGCCAGCCTGGATGATGCATCCCTCTCCGAGAGTTACGCCGCCGAGCACGAGGACGCGGCTGCCCAGCCAAACGTTGTCGGCGATCGTGATGTCTTTGATGCGGTAGGTATCGTCGTAGGGAATCGCCGCTCCATGATCGTAATTGTGGACATCCGTAATCATCAAGCAGTCGAACCCGGAGTGGAAGTTGTCGCCGATGACCACCTTGCCCTTGCCGGTAATCACCATGCCGTTGAAATTGACGTTGGCGCCGAGCTCGGTGGTAGCGCTGACCCGGGAGAGCCCATTGACCTTCAGACCCGGCCCGACGCTTTTGGCCGATAGCCGCACCCGCGTCGTAAAAAAGAAACGGGTGACCCCGCGATACCACTTGCGAAGAATCGAGTACACTTTCGCGCTGGCTCCTTTGCCTCGAGCCCGCCTTGGTCGAAAGCGAGCCGCGCCAAGCTAGTTCCCATCCCGAAAGTCCTGTTTTCCGGCATCCTTCTCCAAGTCTGCGGAACTCGGACATCGAATTATCCAACTCAAACAGTCCTCGCCTTTCCGA